>JBOGLB010000171.1:0-5352 GCA_050745965.1 Terriglobales bacterium
TTGCGAACGTTCCCGCGAGATTCAGCACGTTTACCAGCGTTAGAAAGGTAAAAGTAACTACAAGCGTGCCGCTCCAAAGGGTCGCGGTCGCGATCGACGCGGCGCGGCCTCTCACCTTGGTTGGAAAAATCTCGGAAATGATCAGCCACGGACCTGGGCCCATTCCCAGGGCAAAGAAGGCGACGTACAAAAGGATGCTCGCAAGCATTAAACCTGCTGATGCGTTATGACTATTCAAACCAATAACGAGCAGCGTCAGCGCCACTCCCATCCCTCCGCTCGCGGTCATCAGAATGGCTCGGCGGCCCCATCGGTCCAGAAAAATCATGGCAACCACTGTGAAGACTAGGTTCACCGCCCCGATAATGATATTTGCTGCCAGCGCCATGCCGGTAGATTGCCCCGGGAAGTGCTCGCTGATGATGATGGAACCGTAATAGAGCACGGTGTTAATGCCTGTTATCTGGGAGAACAACGCCAGCGCCATGCCGACCGCCAGACGTTTGCGCATGCCGGTGGAGAATACCTCGCGCCATGAGCCTTCCTCGCTGGCGGAGGCTTGCTCGATAGCTTGCAATTGTTCTCCTGCCGCCTTGGCCCCAACGATTCGCCTCAAGATGAGCTCACCTTCTGCATGACGACCGCGGCTAATCAGCCAACGCGGGCTCTCGGGTATGGTGAAAAGGCCGGCAAGAAACGCCAGTGAAGGTATCGCTGCGACCGCTAACATCCACCTCCAACTGCTTTCTCCCATCCCTGACAACTGCCAGCTGACGAGATAGGCCGCCAAAATGCCTATCACGATCGCAAGCTGATTGAGTGACACCAGAGTTCCTCTATTCTTCGAAGGAGAAATCTCGGCAATATACACAGGCGTGAGGACAGACGCTAGCCCGATTGCAAGCCCACCCGCAAGGCGTGCGATGGAGAAAATTGTGACCGTACTCGCCGCCGCGGCACCTAAAGCGGAGAGCGCAAATAGCAAAGCAGAGAATATGAGAGACTTCTTTCGCCCGTAACGGTCTCCCACCATGCTGGCGGCTGCGGCTCCCAGCAAGCACCCCAAGAGGAGCGAACTTGCCGCCACTTCAGTTTGCAAATTCGAAAGCCCGAACTGCCGGCGAAGGAGAAGCAGGACCCCGTTAATCACTGCGGTGTCAAAGCCGAAAAGAAACCCCGAAACTGCGGCGACCGTCGCCAAGAGAACCACGTACCATAAGGATTGCGGCGCGGCGCCAGTGGGATTCGACTCCGAGTTCGCGGTTGATGGTTGCACTGCTTCCTCCTAAGCTTCGTCTACAAACTGACGCCAGTACTTTTCGGGGGCAGAGTGAACCCCCAAAGAGCTGACTGACACAACCGCTCATGGTCCCGGTGTCCTCGAGCGTACGCAATGCGAGCCCGAGATTTGGAATCATCTGTCAGATGAAATGGCTCGGAACCTCAACGAGCTCTGACGAATGCTTTGATCGTTGCGCACTTTTTTCCTTCGGATTCTCCGCTTGGGCGAATAGTGAAGGCGCCTACCGCCGCCGGGACAATAAACGTTTCCGCGTAGTGCACCACGAACGGGTCGAAAGCTACAATCGGACTCTCCACGGTAACTTCTCTTCCCTCGACCAGGTTCAATACGTTGACCGTGCCTTGGGTATCGTGCGAAGTTGCATCCGTGAACCATCGCCTGCGTGTTTCGATGAATTCGAGCTCATGGAGTCCAGTTCGTTCTTCCGTCCATCCAGCGCCGCTGCCAATGACTTCGACTCGGTTAATCAAATTCCTTTGAACCCACTCCGTGTTCCGTTCCCAGGCAATATTTGCAATTCCGTGATCCAGGTGAATCGGCCGCGGCAAGCCGTTCAGGCCGAGTCGTCCCCAGTCCCACAACTTAAATGTGAAAATGTATGGTGTCGCGCTGATTTCAAGAACCATGCTGTCTCTGCCCGAGCAATGAATTGTGCCGGCGGGAATAAGAAAGTGATCATGCTTCCTGGCTGGAAACTTGTTGACGTATTTCTCAGCCTCGAACGGAGCGCCACCATCCTGTGCCGCCCATAATTCGCGCACCATTGCGTCCCGATCGATTCCGGTTTTCAATCCCAGGTACACACACCCATCCCCGTCGGCATCGAGCAGATAGTAGCTCTCGTCTTGCGTGTAGGCCATGCCAAAATGCCGGCGGATGTACTCTGTAAGCGGATGCACTTGCAATGACAAGTTGCCGCCGCCCATGGTATCGAGGAAGTCAAAGCGGATAGGAAACTCGGCGCCAAACTTGGAATGGATGAAATCTCCAAGTAATTCCTGCGGCTGAAAAAACGTAAGATCAATTGCAGGCAATTCGATTCGAACGTCCCCAAATCCGAGCAGTAGGCTGTTTTCTTCCGGAACACAATCAAAACACCAGGCGTGGTTGGGTGCGTCGCGCGGAAGGTCGCAGACTTCTTCCATCCAATGGCCGCCCCAGGGACCTGGGTCGAAATAAGGAACTACGCGGAAGGGACGCCGCGCTACATCTTTCAGGCCCTCCCGGAACGCTGGACCGCTTACCAGTTTAGGCACCGAACTATTTGTATCCAGGAAGAAGTCGATCCGTCCAAATAGCTCTTTTTTGAACCGATCAGCGGCGCGCCAATCCACGAAAAACGATCTCTTGTATTTCAGGCTGGGACTCTCGGTAAAATTATCACTTCCAAGATTTGGGATCTCATTGCGGCGTTGGCGGTGTTGGATCTCCCAACGCGCGATATCCGCGTAGACAAGGAGATCCGGTTCATGGGAAACGAGTGCCGCGCCAACGCCCACAACCAGAAGCAGACCTTTCTGCCACCCGGCAACCTGGTCACGCGCTACTTGAAGCTTTGTTTCGTCGAAGAAAGCCTTCAACTCAATGTCATTCATGCGCCCAAAAACGGGATCGTCACCCAAAACACCTTCCAACATCTCATCAACGCAACAAGCAGACTTGAGCAGATCAGGAGTGTAAATCGCTTTCGCCGGACGCAAGCCCTGCTCCAGCACGTTCCGAATCTGGTTTTCGAACGCGCCTGGGTAACACTCAACGCAGAGCACACAACGGCTTTCGGTCGTTGCAGCTTTCAGGCGATCAATGATGTTCGGCCAGCCCGACGAGGCTTCTGCTGAGGACGTGTTAACGGGGACGCAAGGATATTTGTCGTAATTGGAGTGCCGAAGCATCAAAATTGTTCTGTGAGGCGAAAATGTATCATCCGGCGTTTATTAAGCAGCCTTGTATCTGAATTCGAAGGCATTGGTAGCACGATCAGAAATCATTCCAGCCATGGATTGCCGCGTTCCGCGCTAGTCTCTTTAATCCCTCGGTTTGTGCGGTATCTTAAGGCATTCCTCAAGCGAAACATATCAGTTTCGTTTGTGGTTAAATCGCAAGTAAAAAGTATCCTTACTCGCTAGTTGTGTCAAGCTTTTCTCGATGTTCCTCCGCGTTTCGCAAAAAACGGCGAGACACCGGGCACCCATTTGCTGAAGTAAGAGGGCGTGGGGTGCTCCAGGTGTCGCCGCCGTTGCGAGACCTGGGACCTAAGAGGACACACGATACTGAACGGCTCCTCATGACGCGGGACGATGTAGATGGTCATGACGCACCGTTTGGGGCACGAGTTCCTCCGCGGATGTCACACAATTCTTGTCACAAGATTTCAGTCCAGCTTCCGGTCTCTACCACAATCGGCTGCATCGGCGATTGGAATTTGTTATGGATTCGCGATATAAGGCTATACGATCGTGTTTCGAAACATCGGTAAAAGTGCCAGTTGCGAAAAAAACAGTTCACATTCGAGGTAGGGAGGTAACGATTTCGTGATCAATCAGAGCCGAATTCATAGGAGGTCAGAGGAAGACAGCCCTTCCCCTGGCGCAAATACCGAAAATCCGGACAAACAACAACTCAGATTTACAGCGATTCTGACGGCCTTGCAGAAATCCGGCTCGGTGTCGGTTGAAGGGTTGAGCAAGGATCTCGACGTTTCTCTGGTTACAGTTCGCCGGGATTTGGATGCGCTCGAAGGGAAGGGTTTGTTGCGCCGTACCCACGGTGGAGCGGTTTCGATTGAGCCGCTTTTTTATGAGCCATTCCGCAATGACCGTTCATTTCAGGCGCAGGTGGAAAAGTTTGCAGAAGAGAAACGGAGAATTGGGAGAGCAGCGGCCGGACTCATTACGCCGGGAGCGATTATCGCGTTAACTCCCGGGACAACCACTACAGAAGTGATTCGCGGGCTGCCTCTTAACCATAATATTACCGTGGTTACCAGCACCGTGAATGTGGCCATGGAGCTTTCCAAGCGCAAAGACCTGGAAGTTTACGTCACCGGGGGTCGTCTTCATGGAGACTGGTTCTCGCTGGTCGGACCAACGGCTGCCAAGAGCATATCTCGCCTGCTGATTCATGTCCTATTCATTGGTGCCGATGGGATCGACGCAAAATGGGGAATAAGCTGTTACGACTCTGACGAAGCCCACCTCAACGGCACGATGGTGAAACATGCAAAGAAGAAGATAGCAGTTGTTGATCACAGCAAGTTCGGGATTGTGGCGGGCTGGCGCATCTGTCCTGCTTCGGATCTCGATATTGTTGTGACCGATTCGGGTGCAACCGATGAGATGATCGCTCCTTTCGAGGAGGCACAGATTCAGGTCATACGCGTTTGAATGCTTTCGGAAAGAGGTCTTGAACGCAGAGATCAGCTTGTAAAAAGAGCACGACTGAAGCTGCCGTGGAAAAACTCGGCGTTGCGTTTGTTTTTGGTGGCGCAGCGGTTTACCGCTGCGATAATCCTTCACGCTCGACAGCGACTTAGCCGCCGAGGTTAGGCGGTCCCCGATAGAGCACCTTCCACAGCATTTTTTCGCAACCCGTGGAGGACCGGGCTCGTAATACACCAAGTCGCGCTGGTCCCGAAACGGACAGCCGGCTAATCGTCTCTGGGTTCGAATAGCGTTGGAAGCTAGCCCAATAACGACTAATTCGATCATCGCCATATTACACTTAACGTCTATTCGAAACTAGAATATGATCTTTATGTCGGATAACGATCTTTGTTGTTTGAATTTTCCTTCGGAACTTGCTACTGTCGGGTCCGGAAATTTTACGAAATGAAGCGACTTCTTTTTGCAATTCTCTTTCTCGGGTCAATGTACGGCCAGGTTTCCGCGGCAGCGAACCAATCCCGCCCTATGCCCGATTTCAGTTACACCGACGGATGGCTCGGTGCCGACGATGCCTATTCGATTCCCCTGGCATCCAGCAAAAGCCTATGGCTCTTCGGCGATACATTTGTCGGAAACAGCGACACGAAACTCCGTAGCCAGGCTAAG
>JBOGLB010000172.1:0-6718 GCA_050745965.1 Terriglobales bacterium
GATCGGCGCTGCGCCACGTCAAGATCGTATAAACGAGCGTATACAACAGAAGGGCTGCCAGCGGCGAAAGGATACCCGAGATCAGCACGCGATAGTGGGATAGTTTGGTCATTCAATCGACCTATCAGGCCGGTAGTTTCGCATGTTCCGCGAGTACGATTCGTTCTCCGCTATCAATGGCCTGATTCCCGAGTGCGACGGAGACTCCGGAATTCCATCCTGAAAGTTCATTAGCGCCGGGGCGTCGGTCATTGCGAAGGCAGTCGATGAAGGACTGACATGCCAGGAAGTCCGGGCTGCCGTTCTTATCTTCCGGCACTCGGAGGGTCTCGCCCGGGCCGCCATAAGGCAGCTCAGCCCGGAAACTTGCCGTGGTAACAATTCCGTGCTCCACGATCAATTTTTCAGGCACGGCAGAATTCCTCGAGGGCAATTCGTAATAAGCCGTTCCGCCCGCCTCGGTTAAGACAATCGTTCCACCGGTACCATACACGCAGACTTTCATTCCCTCAAAACGGTTGGTGGTGATCGAACTGAAGAACAAGGTCTTGCCGCCGGGGAAGCGATACACGACCTGCACATTGTCGGGAACTTCGCGGCCATCCTTCCAGTAGTCAATGCCTCCGCTTCCGATTACGGATTCTGGCAAGCTGCCAAACACTTCAAGCGTAAAGACAATTTGATGAGTGCCGAGTTCGGCCAGCAAGCCTCCGGAATATTCCCGATACATCCGCCAATTAATAAGCCTTTCAAGCGCTTTATCGTTGGGATCGGGCACGGGACGCCGCCAATTGTCATTGCGGTGCCAGTACCCATAAATTTGCGTGATGTCGCCCAATTTGCCAGCTCGAATTCGTTGCAGCGCCTCAACGAACCAGGGCGCATAGTGGTACTGCGTCCCCAGTTGGTAGTGCTTGCCCGACCTCTTCACCGCCCGATAGACATGGCTGCATGCATCTACGGTTTTCGCCATGTCTTTTTCGCCGTAAACGTGCCTGCCACTTTCAAGCGATCCGATTACGTGCTCCTCGTGAAAAGAAAGGGGCGTTGCCACCACGATCGCATCGAGGTCCTTGGCTTCCAACAGCTTTCGATAATCCTTATAAATCGGCGTCTCTTCCCCGGTTATCTTGCGAGCTTGCGCAAACCTCGGCTCGTAAACGTCACAGAGGCCGCCGAAGCGAACACCCGGAACGCGCAAGAAAGCCCGCATCAAAGCCTGACCCCGGCTGCCGGGACCGATGATGCCCAGATTGATTTGGTCTGAAGGAGGCGCAGCGAAAAGTTTCTTCCCCGAACCCAGCGCCGATACCGCTGCCAGCGCGCCTGCGGTTTTCCCGAAAAATTCTCTGCGGTTCATCATCGGATGTTGCCTCCTTGTTTCGATTCGCCTGCTCCAGAATACTTTGACTGAATATCACCGGAGACGTTCGTTGCGCGGAGAACGCGCGCGGGCCAACTCCATGCTACGACGTGAGTGGTTTCGGAATATCCCATCACCCAGAGTGCTTCAGCCCCTGGAACCGACCGCAAGAGCTTCGCCCCCTCGACCGGCCCCATCACAAACATTGCGGTGGAAAGAGCATCGCTATCCGTGGCTCGCGGCGTAACCACCGTGGTCTGCAACATCCCCTTCACCGGTTCCCCGGTGCGAGGATCCATGATGTGGCAGTAAACATGATTATTCAACCGGAAGAATTTCTCGTAATTTCCGGAGGTCGAGAGTGATTGATCACGCAAGAAAACCGTTGAAATGCTTTTTGAATGATCTTCCGGGCGGGGAATCTGCACCTTCCAGCCTCTTTCGTGCGGAGGCGCGCCCAGCGCATAAATGCTGCTGGACCCCGCGTCTATCAGGGCAGACATGACGCCGTTCGCACGCAGCAGGCTGACAACATCGTCCACCGCGAACCCTTTGCCAATTCCGCCGGGATCGAGTTCCATCCCCGGAACCGTGAATCTCACGGTTCGCAGTTTGGGATTGAGCACAACATTTTTCCAGCCCACGGATTTTCGCGCCTTGGCCAATTCAGCGGATGATGGATAGTGTCCCTCGCCACGAAAAAATCCCCAAGCGCGCATCAGGGGACCGACCGTGATGTCGAACGCTCCGTTACTCCACCGGGAATATTCCATCGAACGTTGCAAGAGCCCGAATACTTCAGGATCTGTAGTGACAGTCTCGCGTGCCGCCGTGTGGTTAATCTGGCTTAGTTCGCTGGCTGTGCGGTAGTTGCTCAGGGTCTCATCCAGACGGTCAATCTCTTCGAACGCCATCTCAAAGCTTGCCGACGCGTGCTCGCTATCGTTTGCGTACAAATACACAGTAAAGACCGTTCCCATCGCCTGGTGGGACTGGGAGAACATCTGCTCCGCGGCAGCATAAGAAAATAATGGCGAGCACAGGACTACCGCACAAGCAAGGATGATAATCACTAAGGTAGAAGTTGGTGTGCGACGAATGAGCTTCATACTCCACTCTGTGCGGGCTTCTCCTGATAAGCGGGCGCACGGATTTCTTCATTACGCGGCTCCCGGTCCAATCGCGACGACAAAATATATTGCCGGTGTCTCTCCAGCGTTCTTGATCCCATGTTCGTCGTTTGAAGCTGCAAACGCGAGCGAACCAGGCCCCGCACGCTGGCTGATTCCATTCACGGTAAATTCGACCGTGCCTTCTCGAATTAGCCACATCTCGCTATGCTCATGGCGATGAGGCGCGTGCGGCGCGCCGCCGGGGGGAAGTGTGGTCTCATGGACCTCAACAGATTCTCCCGTTGCGATCTTGCCTTTCAAAATGGCACGAAATTCCGCCTTATTGTCTGCGACCTTCACTGGCAATTTTTCGAATGGGAACACAGCGGATCGCAAAGAAGCTCCGGGACTTGTCGGAGCGCCTAACGCATTCCCGCGAAGAACGCCTGCCGATAATACGGCGATCAGCGAGCACATTTCACGACGCGTCACGGACATATCCGCTTCTCCTTAGATTTCAAGTTGATTTCAGTCGCGCTTGTTGATGACGGAGACAGGCAATACTCTACATGATTTTGGTGTGTCGCCGAAGGTGGAATTTGCGACAATGACTCACGATTGAACGGCCGTTGCACATTGTGAAATTGAGGAGCGGGTCGCTGCCCTGATCAGAATGGTCCGCTAAAGTTAAGGTTCCTTTTCATGAAAATTAATTTCAGAATTCGGCCCGGTGATTTGTCTGAGAAACTTAACCGCTTCTGGCAGCTTTCGGCTGACAAGATCAAGCAGATTGAAAAGCGATACGATCCGTCGAAGGGATCTCCGGTTTTTACCGTGCGGGGTAAGTACACCAGCCGGGGGTGGACTGAATGGACACAAGGGTTTCAACACGGATCAGCAATTCTCCAGTTCGACGCAACTGGAGAGCGGGAATTCCTCGACCTGGGCCGCACCGCGACTGTGCAGTTGATGGCCCCTCACGTCAGCCATTTCGGGGTTCATGATCATGGGTTCAATAATGTCAGCACTTATGGAAGTCTTTGGAGGCTCATGGGTGAGGGGCGAATCACGGAGAATCCATGGGAACGAAATTTCTACGAACTCGCACTCAAGATCAGCGGGGCAGTGCAGGCGCATAGATGGACAAAAATCAAAGACGGCGGGTTCATCTACTCATTCAACGGGCCGCACTCACTATTTGTGGACACAATCCGTTCTCTCCGGTCGCTCGCAATCGCACATAAGTTGGGCCATGTGTTGATGGACGAGAATGACCAAAAGGTTTCTCTGCTAGATCGCCTTCATCAACATGCCACTGCAACCGCGATGTATTCCGTGTACTACGGCGAAGACCGGGATGCCTATGATATTCGCGGCCGAATCGCCCACGAGGCAATTTTCAACACCAAGGATGGCACTTTCCGTTGTCCCAATTCGCAGCAGGGATACTCCCCCTTCAGCACATGGACGCGCGGGCTGGCGTGGGCGATCTGCGGATTCAGCGAGCAGTTGGAATTCTTAAGAGCCATTGGCGATAAGGAAATGACTCCGCTCATACTGCGAGCGGGACGCGCGACCTCCGACTTTTATATTGATCATGCCAGCGCCGCCGATGGCCTGCCCTACTGGGATGCCGCTGCGCCGCGGCTTCTTCGCCTCGGCGATTGGCGCCTGAAGCCAGCCGATCCGTTCAACGATTTCGAGCCGGTAGATAGTTCCGCAGCCGCTATCGCGGCGCAAGGCCTCATGAGATTGGGGCACTATTTAGGGGCAAAAGCGGGCCGCAAATATTTTCAAGCGGGCCTGACCATCCTTGACACGATCTTTGACGAGCCCTATTTGAGCGTCGCTTCCAAACACGAGGGGTTGATCTTACACTCCGTGTATCATCGGCCGAACGGTTGGGATTACATTCCCCCGAAAAGAAAAATCCCATGCGGCGAATCGAGCATGTGGGGCGATTACCATGCCCGTGAAGTCGCACTCTACGTCCAGCGACTTGTGAAGCGAGAACCTTACCTCACCTTTTGGGGGAGCGCCGGATAAGACACATGAAAAAGGTCGCTCTAATCACGGGAGGAACCAGAGGAATTGGCCTCGGCATCGCAAAGTGTTTGGCGCGGTCCGATCACGATCTCGCTCTCTGCGGAATGCGCGGCGCAAGCGCAGTCGCTGAGCCAATCGCAGAGCTTCGAAATTCAGGAGCCGAAGTGCTCTATGTGCAAGCGGACGTCGGCGATCGAGATTCCCGCGAGCGTCTTATCCAAGCCACGAAGAAGCACTTTGGGCGCTTGAGCTTGCTGGTCAACAACGCAGGCATGGCGCCGAGAATCCGCGCGGATATTTTGGACGCGACAGAAGAAGGCTTCGAAGAGATAATTCGCACCAATCTTCGCGGTCCGTTCTTCCTGACTCAAGAGGTCGCAAGGTGGATGATCGAACAACGCTATGCCGATGCTAAATACTGGGCCGCTATCGTGAATATTTCTTCAATCTCAGCGACCGTCGCCAGCGTTAATCGCAGTGACTATTGTATTTCGAAGGCCGGCGTCGCAATGGCTACCAAACTTTGGTCTGCTCGCCTGGGAGAATTTGACATTCCGGTTTATGAAGTGCGCCCTGGGATCATCCGGACCGACATGACCGCAAAGGTTGCCGACAAATATGAAAAGCTGCTGAGCGAAGGGCTGGCCGTTCAGTCACGCTGGGGCACGCCAGAGGATGTGGGAAAAGTTGTCGCCTCGCTGGCGGCTGGAGAATTTGCTTACTCCACCGGTTCGGTCTTAGTGGTGGATGGCGGAATGACCGTGCAACGACTCTAGAGCTAGCTTTCGCGTGTGCGCGGAAGCCTCTTCGTCGAGTGGGGCTTACTTCGCGACCATCGGCTTTTTTGCTTTCGAGCCGGCATATTCTCCGGCCTTTACGGGCTTCTTCCTCTTGGGCCGCTCGGGGCTATCTGCATTGTGCAGTGGCTGGAAAAGGTCGCTCGGTCATCGTACTATTGGACCGCTTGCGAAAGGACGTGCATCGTGATTTTCGGCATGACGACAGCGACGTACACGCTGATACATGTGTTGATAAGCTTAGTGGGAATCGGGTCCGGCTTCGTGGTGCTGTTCGGGATGCTTACTGGAAAACGTCTCAACGGCTGGACTGCCCTGTTTCTAGTGACCACGGTGGCGACGAGCGTGACTGGATTCGGTTTTCCGTTCGATCACTTGCTGCCGTCGCATAAGGTCGGGATCATATCATTGTTCGTGTTGACGGTTGCGATTCTGGCGCGATACGCGGTTCATCTCACCGGGGCGTGGCGCTGGATCTACGTAATTGGAGCGATGATTGCTCTGTATTTAAATGTTTTCGTTGCCATCGTGCAGTCATTCGAAAAAGTTCCAGCTTTGAAAGCGATGGCCCCGACGCAGTCGGAGCCGCCATTTAAGGTCGCTCAGTTGATCGTATTAACGATCTTCATCGTTCTCACGATTTTCGCGGTGAGGCAATTCCGGAACGTGCCAGCACGCGCTTAACCGGCTGCGGAAAATGGAACACTCCCGAGCGCTGTCACGCCGGCACTGACGTGGGGGAGCCAGTCGCTCCGTTGAGCGGCGCGGAATTTTTGGCACCCTAGCCGTTCCTCGCGCGCCACTGACGGTAATGAAGCTTGTTTACGCTACTTTGGCGGTGCTCTTGCAACCGGGATGCCCGCACGAGCACTTGCTTTGAACGTCAACCTCATTGCTTTTTGCTGAGCTGGCGCAGCTTGGGCTGCAATATTCCTGGCCCTCAGAAATGGGGCAGGTGCATTGAGGATGCGCGCATTTCGATGATTGTGCTCTTGGCATGACATCGCTCCTTTGCAAACGGCTATTGGATGCGAGGAACCCAGGGCGCGTTTTATTTGGCAAAGTAGGAGCAAGTACTATTTACGTCTGCACCCCAAAGTAACGAAACTAACTGGAATCTGCCGTTGACCCATTAAAAGGCCGGGTAGTAGGATTTGCTAACCAGCGTTGGCGGCAGCACCGCAAGTAACAGAAAACATGGAGACTCGAAAGCTTTTTGTTTTCATCGGCTTGGTTTTCACGCTTGCTCTCGCTAACGCGGGGTGCAGTTCCCGACGACAGGCGGTGGCCCATCCACCGGTCGAACGAAATCCTCCGCCACTGAGCGCCCAGGTTCCAGCAGCGCCGAAAGACTCTCCAGAATCGAAGCCAGGTCCAGCGAGTGCGCCATCCGCTCCGAT
>JBOGLB010000173.1:0-2282 GCA_050745965.1 Terriglobales bacterium
CAACTCGAAACTTCACCGCCGTGACGCTCTCTGGCAAGTGGAGCGCGCGGTTCGTCATTCCGGACCGCTTCTCGATGAACTCACCGAGCTAGATTCGAAATCACCGTTGCGTGCCATGAACGCCGAAGAGCGTTTGGTGGCCGATTTTCGCGGAACGGGGATGACGGTCGGACCGCATCCCATGCAATATCACCGCGCGGAAATGAATAGATTACGGATTCAAAAAGCCAGCGAACTTTGCCGGATTCCCAATGGTAAATATTTAAGAATTGGTGGCTGCGTGATAGCCCGGCAGCGTCCAGGCACGGCAAAGGGATTTGTATTTTTGAGCCTGGAGGATGAAACCGGAGTCGCCAATGCAATCATCAATCCACAACTTTTCCAGAAAAACCGGCTTTTGATAACCTCCGAACAGTTCCTGATGATCGAAGGGATTTTGCAGAATCAGGACAATGTTATTTCCGTGAAAGCCGTGCATGTGGGTGCACTTTCCATCACCCGCGCGCCGACCAGTTCCCACGATTTTCACTAAGAGAGGCCCGGGGGCAAAATCCAAGAGCAAGGTCAAGGGGCGGCGGACAAGAGTGTCCGCCCCACACGAGCATGCGATTAGCGCCTTTTCTTTCTTATAAACAAATCCATTCCAAAGATCACACTCCGCCCCGGCATAATGATTCCCTGAATCTCTTCATATTGCGTATCTGAAATGTTTGAAAAAGACAGATGCGCGGCCACATGCTGAAATTCGCGGCCGATGTCGGCATCCCAAACACCGTATGGATCGCTTGAATAACGGCTGGCGATACCAAGGCGGCTCCTCGCGATCAATTTGCCGGGCAGCGTTCCCTGCCACGCAACAACGGCATCGGCGACCGGATAATTGAAAAGATAACGCGATTGAAGACCATTCAAGGCTTGTTGCGCGCCGTACAGGCCAGTGTAAGAAAAATCAATTTCTTGATTCTGGCGCAAACGCATCCCAAAAGAAGTTTCCACGCCGGTAAAGTCTATGCTGTTAATGTTCGTCGCCTGGTAAGGTCCACTGCTCGACACGCTTCTCACGTAATCAATATCATTTTTCTCGCGCCGCTCAAATACAGTAACTTCCGCCTTGTAGAGGCCGCCCTGGTCCCATACCAGACCCCCTTCATAGCTCCATGCAGTTTCTGGTTTGAGACTTGGATTTCCTAAATTTGCCGGATCGCTGTAGTAAAGATCGGTGTACGTGGGCAGGCGAAATGCGCGGCTGGCACTGGCTTTCAGCTTCCATCCTGCCTTGATCCAATAACCCACAGCGACAGATGGAGCGAACTGGGCATCTCCAGTGTCGAAAATCTCTTCGCGCCCTCCGAGAGAAAAAGAAAGACGCCGCCAGGCGCGCACATCGTAATCGGCATACATTGCGCCGTGACTGCGCGCGTGGTTTCCGAGGTTGTTGCTCTCAATTGATTCATGAAAGCCCTCGCCGCCATAAAACAATGTGGAGTTCTGTCCCAGCGATTGCTTACGGCGAAGCGCAGCCTGCCAGCTTTCGTCAATGTGATTGTTCTCGTAAATCGAGGGGTTATCACGGATGAGAACGAATTCATCAGTGTGACGCCGATAACCCAAATCGAATTCAGTCTTGTCACCCAAATCCTGTTTCAACCCGGCAAACCAGGATTTCGTTCGCTCCCATGAATTGAAATTCCCGTAAAACTGGTCCGCCCCGAAAGGCTTGTCTCCGTAACCCAGCATCACCAGCGTACGGCCCAGTTCAGTCTGCGCGCCGCTGTTGGAAAAGATGGTGAGACTGCGATAGTCGCGGTCGGGCCTGAATCCGCTGGAAAAATCTCGCGCGACACTTAGTTGCTCGTCAAGTCTGTTAGTCACATAGACGGCGGACGCCGATTCTTCATTAGTTCCGAAATTACCGATTGCAGAACCGACGCGAAATTCAGAATACGCGGGAGGCCCGGTAATAAAATTGATTGTCCCACCAACCGCATCGGAACCGTAAAAAGTTGAGCCCGCGCCCCGCAGAATTTCGATTCGCTCAAGCGAGTCGGTGGGCAGCGGCAAATCCAAATCGTGGTGGCTGCTCTGAACGTCGTTCATGCGCAGGCCGTTCAATAACACCAGCGTCTGCGCAAACGTAGAACCACGAATGGATAAATCTGCCTGCACTCCATCGGGAGCGCGCTGCTGCAAATCAACCGAAGGATCGAGTTGCAGATAGTCAGTCCAATGGTTGTACAGCAATGGCTTCTCGCGAGTATCAATGACTGAGACCGAACGATCTA
>JBOGLB010000174.1:0-7156 GCA_050745965.1 Terriglobales bacterium
CGAGTAGACCGCGCCGCCGGCGCAGGGGCCCATGATCGCGGAAATCTGCGGCACGACCCCCGACGCGAGCGTGTTGCGGAGAAAGATCTCGGCGTAGCCGGCCAGCGACATCACGCCTTCCTGAATACGCGCGCCGCCCGAATCGTTGAGCCCGATCAGGGGGGCGCCCGTTTTGGCTGCGAGATCCATGATCTTCACAATTTTTGCGGCGTTGGCCTCGGAGAGTGATCCGCCGAAAACTGTGAAGTCCTGGGAAAAAATGAAAACCGGACGCCCGTCAATACGTCCGTATCCGGTGATGAAGCCGTCGCCGTAATATTTCTGCTCGGCCATGCCGAAGTCGTTGGAACGGTGAGTTACGAGTTTGTCGGTTTCCTCGAAGGTGCCATCGTCGAGCAGAAAGTCAACGCGCTCGCGGGCAGACATCTTTCCCTCTTTATGCTGACGCTCGCGGCGTTCCGTGCCTCCGCCGTCTTCGGCGAGGCGGTCGCGCTTTTTGAGTTCTGCCAGCTTGTGGTCCAGAGTCATGCCGGGATTATAGCGGGTGGGATGGGGCTTGATTAACTTGTGCCGAGCAAGCTCGGCTTGGACGGGCGGGCCGTCCCCACACGCGCACGAGTTACTCCATACTCGATCCCATGGGCTCGTAGCGGTATCTTTTGCCGTCCCAAAACAGTGCGGACGTCATTTGGTCTGCGCCTTTTTCTTCGACGTAGATGGCCATCAGCTTCTTTCTTCTGATCTGAAACTTCTTCACCGTCACGCCCTTATAGGGCAAATTTACGATGACAAATTTCGCCAGTGGAGTCGGGGATCGCCAAGCCTCCGGCCCCGAACCGTGAATTACCAAAAGCGCCAGGGCGCGGTCTTCCGGGATATCGGTCGAGAATCCGGTGGTGACTTTTGGATTTCCATAACCAAAAAAAGTGTAATAAGGGTCGAGCACAACGAAATTCTTGTCGCTTTGGTCGGACATCGGGTTTCTGCATCGGGCTGGTATGACAATATCCTCGACGCCATCTCCGTTGAAGTCAGCAACCAGCGGCTGGATTCCCATCAGGGTGCAACTGGTACCGAATTCCTTTTGAACAAAGTCATTGGTAATCACAGAGTCAGGCGGCTGTGGTTTGCCGGCATCTTGTTGCGCCCAAAAGCTCTGGGGCTGGGCAAGGACCAAAACACTCAGAACGAATGCAAAACGTGGAAGCGACATAGCTCTACTTTAATCTCCGGGGCGGGAGACAACTAGAGACAAAGCAGGTGCAGCCAAACTTCCGTTTCCGGCGATGGTTCAGGCAGTCCGGGCACTTTAAGTCGAAGAACGGGAAGCCGACTGTTATTTACGGAAGTGTTCCCATCCCTGCGCCCGTAGTTTTTTGACTTTGCCTTTATCTGTCAAGAATATTCCCGGCGCGCGAAGTATTGTTCCAATCTGCGTAATAGGAATGCCGGCGATGCGGGCAGGCACGGGCTTGAACTTTGGGGAGGTAAACAGAAGTTCATAATCCTCGCCGCCGTGTAAAGCGAAGCGAAGCTCGACTTCTTTTTGCGGCTTTCCGTGCCGGGCACGCGGAATCGCATCGGCGTTTACCTCCGCGCCGACTCCGCTTTCCTCGCAGATGTGGCTGAGGTCAGTGGAGAGGCCATCGCTGAGATCAATCATTGAAGAAGCCAAGTCCTTTTTGCGCAGAATGGTCCCAACCTTAATGCGAGGCGTGGGGTACAAGTACTTCTCGAAATCTAAGAACCAAATGCTTCTTTTCCGGCCCTCAAGGAGCATCCGCAACGTGGTGGCGGAGCCGCCCAGAGTTCCGGTTACAAAAATGCGGTCCCCCGGCTTCGCACCCGAGCGAAGAATCGCATTTCCTTTTGGAACGGAACCAAGGACGACGATGTCGGCGAGGATTTTCCCGGGAGACTTCGATGTATCGCCGCCCGCGAGGGGGATCTTGAATTGTCTCGCCAGCTTTAACAGACCTTCGAGAAATTCGTCGGCCCATGCTTGGGGCAGCGTTCCGGGCAGCGCAAGCGACAAAAAAGCGGCCAGCGGTTTGCCTCCCATTGCGGCAATGTCACTCAACCCCCGCACGAGACAGCGGTGGCCCACAGAATCTGCGGGTTGGGATCTTCGGTCAAAATGCACGTCTTGCAGGCTGAAATCGGTGGTAACCAGCACTTCGTGACCTGGGGGAATTTCAACAGACGCACAGTCGTCCCCGATGCCGACCACACCCTGTGCGCGGCCGGAACGCTGGCGTATGCGACCAATAAAGGCTCTTTCTGCTAAGGGCAAATCAGGGGAATGATATCCCAGAACTACTTGAAACGAGGCAGCATGCTGGGATATTTGGAAATGCGAGTTTTTGAGGAGCAACCCGCCTTTCCATCCGCCCATCTAGTTTTTCGTTGAGGTTTGGGATCGAAAAGCGTCGGCAATCCCGCTACGGACGTGGCATTCAGCCGTAAGGCAAGTTTGCGGATTCCCGGCCCCAAACCGGGGCTAAAGGACATGGCCGATTACCCATCCTTGGTAATGAATTTTGGCGGCCCGGGCTCGTTGACACGGGGAACCTACTTTGTTACCTTTGCGCATCAGTCGCCCAGACATGGTTTGCCAGGCTAAGTGCTGTATCCCGTTTGGATTGCGGAAGAAAGCGTCGCGCTAATAATTCTTGAGCCCTTTAATTTGGCACGACACACGGTAGCCAGAATGGGAACCAGGCTAGGTTCCACAATGGGGCAGGCTTTCTGATCGAGAGTTTGCCGTAAGTGGATTCACTTATTAACGAGAGGGAATTATTGAGCAAGCGTTGTTACATTCTTTTTGTGGCGCGGGGTGAAGATGGGCAGCTTCGGAAGATTCCGATCCCGCTCAACTACCTCTATGTGCTGACGGCGGGCATGGCGATTGGAATCTTCAGCCTGACCGGTATTGCCAGTTCGTACATGCGAATGCTGTTAAAGGTCTCGCACTACAACGAGTTACGCACTCAAAAAGACGCTCTCACCACCCGCTACTCGACGCTTGAAAAAGTGGCGCAGGAACGAGATGCGCAAGTGGCCTCTCTTGGTTCGCTGGCCAGCGAAGTTTCTACTCTCTACGGACTGAAGTCTGATCCGAGTTTGATGGCGGGTTCTTCGGATCCAAAGAACATCCAGGAAGCGCAGGTCACCTCTTCCCTAGATCGTCTCTATGTATTGAAAACTTCAGCCATGAGTGGCGCAACCACCACCGGCATTTCTCTAGGATTGACCCGCGACGCCACCACTTCAGAATGGCTGCGTGCAAACTCTGCTCCGAATCTTTGGCCGGTTGAAGGCCCGGTGACCGGGTCCTTCGGCGAGCGGATTGACCCGTTTAATGGCGAGGGCGCATTCCACAGTGGGGTGGATATCGGATCGTCTTACGGGCAGGCCATCATCGCTCCGGCGGATGGAGTCGTGGAATTCGCGGATTTCATGGGAGGCTATGGTCGAGCCATCATTCTTAATCACGGCCACGGAATCACGACGCGCTACGGCCATTTGTCAAACTTCGCAGTAGTACCCGGTCAGCACGTCCGTCGCGGCGACACTATTGGATACGTCGGGTTAAGCGGCCGCAGCACCGGTCCTCATCTTCATTACGAAGTCCGCATCAACGATACCCCGGTGAACCCCTATAAGTATTTGCGGCTGACCGTGGCGAATGTCGGGGGCTTCTCCGCAGGAAGTTGAAGTAGGAAGCTATCAGCCCTCAGCTATCAGCTTGTTGCGAGTAGTTCCGAGACAGCTTTTATCCAAAGGGCTGGCTTCTGAAAGCCTGATGGCTGAGAGCTGAAAGCTGCCTCACTGCCTTAATCCCATCCAACGTTCCGAAACTACTATCGAATTGCCTGGATTATGGGGATCGTATCGCACTGAGGTCGGCACGCCCAGGCGACATGAATGAAGATTGATTCGCTGCCTTAGATACGTGACGTCCTGCGACGCCTCGTAGGAAACCCCGGCAACGTCATACTGAAAGATCAGGAAAGTCGCAAAATTCTCTTCGGTGGCTTTCTGTTCCTGCACGTCAATGACGGTGCCGTCCGTTATGCGTCCGACCTGATCCAGCCATTCCCGGCGCGTGGTTTCCAGTTCTTTTGCGGTCTTAGGCTTCCTCCGAAAGACAAAGTAACCAGTGCACAGCGCCGCCACGCTGCCTGCGGCAAATGCATATAGGCGAAAAGGAATCATGAGGAGTGGGGCCAAACCGGCTTCTCAAACAGAATAAGGCCAGATTCGAAATCGTGGAAGGGGGATGCGGCGTTACGGAAGAGTAAACTGCGGGACTTCCGCCTTGCTCATTTTTGGTTTCGTGGTCCATTGCACGGCAGGCCGCGCCCCCTGCAAAACTCCGTGGAACCGGTTTCACCAGCCCATTCTTTTTCGCAGCTCGGTGATATGGGCGACATGGTGCTTTCCGTGCCAGGCGTAGATTGCCAGATTCTTTTCCAGCGGGACCAGCCGACCTGACTCCGGATGCCGAAAACTACGCTTCCAGTCTTCGTCGTTGAGTGAGCGCAGCAGATATAACCAACGCATGTGAAGCGATTCCAGCAATGCCAGCGAAATTTCAACCGGCGTTGCAAGATTGTCGGAAGACTTCGCCCATCCATCTTCGAGATAAGTCTTAATTGTTGGCTCACTCTCAGTCAGCGCGAGCTTGAACCTCACGTAGGCATTCATGTGGCTGTCAGGAAGGTGATGAATAACCTGCCGCACGTTCCAGCCGCCGTCGCGATACGGACTCTCAAGCTGCTCTGGCTACAGGCCCGCGATCGCCGAACGCAGGGCCGCTGGAGTTTGCTCTATGTCGCTGATCATTTGTCGGCGCTGCTCTTCGCTTGGTGAGCCTTCATACTTAAATTTTCCAATTGGATACCGCGGATCGTCACTCATGTTCGTCCCTCCGCCAAATCTTGGTTAAGTCAGGATAGATGAGATTGGGATGGAAAAGTGTTGCAAAAGTGCAAATCGGCACCGAGAGCCAATAATGAATATAAATTTCAGAGCAGGCTTGGTTGCACGCTTATCTGGCGAGAGCCAATATTCGGACGCGAGCGCTGGCGCGGTTTTCCAGTTTCAATGGAGCCACCATAACCATTCCGCCATCGGTGGGGGCCCGATTAAGCTCCGCGACATTTTCGATGAGGTATGCATCGCGAGAAAGTGCGTACTTGGAGACTGTTTCTCTAGAAAGTCCGGCATCGGACACTCCGGCATCCACGCTCCCAGAATCGGTGCCGAGAGCAATTACATCGCGGCCCTCAATGAGAAATTTCGCCGCATCAGCGGAATATCCGGCAGAGCGAGCGAGTCGCTCAGGACTCGAGTTATCGTCTTGCTCAGTGGCGCCTGTAAGAGCCATCACGATCGAGCCAGGTGGAATTTCGCCGTGAATTCGTTCCCAATTTGCGATATCAATAACCGACAACTGATAGTTAGGATCGCCCTTCACGCTGTCCCTGACATCAAGCACCACCAATGGCGCGACCAGCCGTTCCGGAGGAATTTGATCCGCAGTCCACAAACCTGTGCCCAAAGCGGCAGGCGCATCCATGCGAGTCTCTGCCGACGTGCGTGACGAAGTCTTCACGTAAGCTGCATTTCGCAGTCCAACCGGACCGATTACGCTCTTGCTTGCCGCCCGCATCGCGGCACTTGGATACGTCAAATCAATCACGGAATGAAACGAAACCGGCTGCGACAAGGGGGGACGCCGCTGCGCAAAAAGGAACAGTGCCAGGGCCAACACGTATCCGACAACTAATGACTTGGTTCTCATGGCAAATCTGACTTCTCCATTTATTTAGACGCTAGCGGAGCGAAAAAGTTCGGACTGATTTATTAAAATACTGTAACAAGCGAGAATCTACTCTTTCGATTCATCATTGTTACATTGGCCGAAAAACCTCTCAACAAACTTGAGGACATGGGCGTTCGGGTTACGCGGCTGTCGCAATGAGCGCTGCAATTAGAGTTCCGAGAAAATTAACCAGATCATTGTTCATGAGCTTTTTCCGCTCAAACAAAGCTCCTAAAAAACTATCGGCAACGGTGCCGCATAGTGCGGCAATAATCGGAATGCCGATGCGTTTCAACGGGACCATCCTGCCGGCGACGCACACCGCGCTCACCGCGAGCGCCGCGGCCAAGCCTGAAACTGTGCCCAGAGCGGTGACGCCCCCGTCAGTTCCAGCGGGCACTTCCGCCCAACTCGTTATAAGATGAACTTTCTCCGTACTCAGCTGGCCCACTTCACTCGAAACAGTGTCCGCGGCAGCCTCCGCCAGCGACGCTGCTATCGCGAGCAGGAGGATTGGGCTGATAGTGAAGGCATAGATCCCTGCACAAAAGGCCGCCACGCCAAGATTCGCGAATACCTGAAGGGCATTGCTACCACCAATTTTTTCAGCAGTGCCAAATTTCAGTTTTTTTGGATATCCAATTTTCGTGCTGAGCCACGCCATAACGAATACAGCCATCAGCGCGGCCAATGCAGGAAAACCCGCCCCCGCGCAAAGCAAGAAACAAACTACGGCCCCGGCCACAGCGCCAACCCGGGTCACCGCTCGCGCAATAAATGCCATGAGCGCAAAGGCGATCGTCGCGATAAGGCACGGCCATACCGGTCCATAACTTCGAACCCAATGCGAATGATCTATAACTAATTCGCTTAACATGTCCGGACATTCGTGATTGTGGAGCAACGCGACCGCAATATGTAGGGTTACATTCGACAACAGCCCATTACTCTGCGGGTTACGGTACGATTACCCCCGCCGCGAAACCGCATCAAAGAGCTGTTTGTAGTTTAAACTCAACGCCTTGGCGCTGTCGCTTTGGAGCGCAGAGATTCATGGGGTGACACTATGGCGGCATCCGTTTGGTCTGGATATCTTACCTTCGGCTTGATTTCCATGCCGGTGCGCCTGTTTTCCGGCGCTCGCAGTTCGAGCATATCGTTCCACATGCTGCACCGCGACGATCTTACGCGGGTGAAACAGCAACTCTACTGCCCTGCGGATAATCGCGTGGTTGACCGCAGCGAAATTGTGAAGGGCTATGAATATCGCAAAGACGAATACGTCGTCGTCGAACCGGAAGAAATCAAGAAGATCGAGCCCAAGAC
>JBOGLB010000175.1:0-5306 GCA_050745965.1 Terriglobales bacterium
GCAGCAAAGAGGCCGCGAAGGAGCTGAAGCTCTTTGGCTTGGCGGGTTTTCTCACGCAGCGATTTACCCATCTCTCCGATCAAATCTACCAAGAGAATGTTGGACTCTCCCGCCGCAAGTTGATTGCCGGCGGTTTTCTTTCCATTATCGCCACAGCGGGCTACTACTCAGCCTACATAATCGTTATATGGCGCACCGTGACCGGAGCGTTCTCCATTGGCACGTGGTATCTGCTTTCGGGCGCGATTTTGCAGGCGAGCAACAATATTCAGCAGATTTTCTCGACTGTTTCCGGAATCGCCGACCAGGCTCTATTCCTCACCGATCTTCTGGCTTTTTTCGAGATGCAACCTACCATTCGTTCCAAGCCGAATGCATTGCCTGCTCCCAGGCCGATCAAGCGTGGATTCGAGTTTCGCAATGTTTCTTTCAGCTATCCCGGAAGTCCGCGGCTGATTCTGAACCGCTTGAATTTTCATTTGCATCCCGGCGAGCGAGTCGCGTTGATCGGAGAAAACGGACAGGGCAAGACCACAATCGTCAAGCTCATCACCCGGCTATATGATCCAACCGAAGGCCAAATCCTGCTCGACGGCGTGGACCTTCGCGAATATAGCCTCGAAGATCTTTATCGCGAAATCGGCGTGATTTTCCAGGACTTTATGCGCTACGAAATGACGGCGCGTGAAAACATTGCGGTAGGCCAGATTGATGAAATAAGCAATCTGAAGCTGCTGCAAAATGCATCACGCAAAAGCTTGGCCGATCAAGTCATCGGAAGACTACCGCTGCAATACGAGCAAATGTTGGGGCGCCGCTTCGACGGTGGTGTTGATCTTTCAGGTGGAGAGTGGCAGAAAATCGCTCTGGCGCGAGCTTATTTGCGCAACGCCCAGCTTTTGATCCTGGATGAACCGACGGCGGCGCTCGACGCCCGCAGCGAGTTCGAGGTCTTCCATCGCTTCGCGGAACTCACCGCGGGAAAGATGGCTCTTTTTATCTCGCACCGATTCTCCACGGTCCGCATGGCTGACAGAATTGTAGTGCTGGAAAATGGAAACATTGCTGAGGACGGCAATCACGAACAATTATCGCGCCTCGGCGGACGTTACGCTGAAATGTTCGAAATGCAAGCCGCCAGTTACCGCTAGAGATAGCAGATGCCGCAGAATCCTCATATCGAAACTGTTCACGAAGAAGCGCAAGTGCCGCCAGGTGTGGCCGCCCCGCCTGAGTTCAGTGAATTGCGTACCCGCGCGCACGATTTGGCTCGTAATCTGCCGTGGCATCCAACTGTCAAATCGTCGGATTGGATCGTAAAACAACGGCGCGCGTTGAATGCGTCCCTCGCCCCGGTGCTGGCGGCGCTTCATCAACCTGCTCCCAAGACTGGAGTCTCGGACGACTTTCACTGGCTCCACGACAACGTTCGTTTGTTTTATTCGGAATTGCAGGCCACAGCCGACGCCGTGCCGCAGTTGAGCAGGACTCCGCATGCCCAAACCGCCAGCGGAGAAACAATCCCACGGGTTGCGGCTGTAGCGCAGGGCTTTTTGGCTGCCGCAGCCTATGAATTTAGTGAACAGGCTTTCGCCGCATACGTTCAGGCGTTTCAAGAGGTCACTCTTCTGAACGTGAAAGAACTGTGGGCCCTGGTTTCATGCATGAAGCTGGTGCTGCTTCATGAAATTGCGGTGCGTGGTGCGCAGGTGTTGGCGGGCCCGCAGGGTCTTTATGGTCTCGGTGCGTGCGTTCGCAGCCTGCGGGAAATCGCGAACGGGCCTTGGAAAGAAATTATCGAACCTCTGATTGCATTCGATCAGGTTTTGCGGGAAGACCCAGCCGGGGCTTATCCCCGCATGGATTTTGAGAGCCGGGAGTTGTACCGGAAGAAAATTGTTTCTATAGCCGAGCGCTGCGATTTCACCGAGATGGCTGTAGCTCAAGAGGCGATTGCGATGGCTCGCGAAGCCCAGCGGAAACAGCCTCAGGGATCTCGCGCAACTCTACGTCAATCGCATGTCGGATACTACCTGGTCGCCGCGGGCCGCGATCTTCTGTGTGAGAAAGTGCAATTCAGGCCGTCCATCTGGCAGCGTGTACAACTTTTTCTGCGGCGGCATCCCGACGAATTTTACATTCCCAGCATAGCGATTTTGTGTTGCCTCATCATGTCGGCCATTGTCCTGCTGATGACCGATCCATATAGTTCTCCGGAATTAATTTTCCTGGCGCTGATCGCCTTGTTCCTGCCATCGTCACAGAGCGCGGTGGAACTGGTGAATTATCTGACCACGTCGCTCTTGCGGGCAGAGATTCTTCCTAAGCTCGACTTTTCAGATGGCATTCCCGACGATTGCGTGACCCTGGTGGCAGTGCCGACGTTATTGCTCAACGAAGAGCAGGTCCGAAGACTCGTGGACGATCTTGAAGTGCGGTTCCTGGGAAATCATGATCGCAATCTGCACTTCGTCTTACTAAGCGATTTGCCCGACTCGCGGCAGCCCTCGCGCGAAGACGATCCTCTCATTGATCTCTGTGCCGAACTGATTGAAGGACTAAACGAAAAATACGCTCATCAAGGCAGCGGTTCATTCCTTCTTCTTCATCGCCATCGAATCTACAATCCGCGCGAAGGCGTTTGGATGGGATGGGAGCGCAAGCGCGGCAAGCTGCTCGATCTGAACAAGCTGCTTCGCCAGCAGTACGACAGTTTCCCGATTAAAGCTGGAAACCTCGCCATGCTTCCCAACACCCGTTACGTTATTACTCTGGATTCCGATACCGAGCTTCCACGCGATTCAGCGCAGCGGATGGTTGGAACCCTGGCGCATCCTTTGAATCAGGCGATCATTGATCCGGAGAACAACATCGTTGTCGCGGGCTACGGAATTCTTCAGCCGCGAGTTGGGGTGAGCGTTCAGAGTGCCGCGGCGTCAAGGCTCGCGAATATCTACTCCGGCCAGACTGGTTTCGATATCTACACTCGCGCGGTTTCAGATGTCTATCAGGATTTATACGGCGAAGGAAGTTTTGCGGGCAAAGGGATTTACGAAGTGGACACGGTGCATCAGGTGCTCGACCGCCGATTCCCACGCAACGCCTTGCTCAGCCATGATCTGATTGAGGGCGCATACGCGCGGGCGGGCCTCGTCAGCGATATCGAGGTCATTGAAGACTATCCATCGCATTACAGCGCGCACAATCGCCGCAAGCATCGCTGGTTGCGCGGAGACTGGCAGATCACCGCCTGGCTCCTGTCTCGTGTTCCTGACGAGTCCGGCCGGCTGGTGCGCAATCCGATCGCTCTGGTTTCGCAATGGAAGATCTTCGATAACCTGCGGCGCAGCCTGGTGGAACCTGCGACATTTCTCTTATTGGTTCTTGGCTGGCTGGTATTGCCCGGCAAACCCGCGTACTGGACATTAGCGACAATTGCAATTCTTTTCGTTCCCGCATGGTTTCGATTCGTCTTTGAAGCGATTCGAGCGTTAGCGGAGCGCGAATCGCAAATCGCGCGCGACGCCCTCGATTCTCTCTTCACCGCGAACGTCGGTGTGCTTCTGACGTTGACATTTATGGCGCACCAGACGCTGCTTTCACTGGACGCCGTGGTGAGAACGCTGATCCGGCGTTTGGTTACAGGCCGCCGTCTCTTGGAGTGGGAAACCGCGGCCGAAGCCGAACTGGGGAAAGAAAAACGAACTCCAGTGGATGTTTACATGAACTGGGTTCCCCCGCTGGCATTGGCGTTGGGGTTGTTGCTCTGGTTTAGCCGGCGAAATGCATTTTATGCCGCGCTGCCGATTCTTGTTCTTTGGGCAGGCAGCAAATTTATTTCGATGTGGCTAAATCGCCCGCACCACGCGTCTCGCGGCGAAGCTTCGCAGAGAGATGATTCGTTCCTACGCCGCGCCGCCATACGAACTTGGCGCTATTTTGCGGAGTTCAGCACGGAAGAGCATAACTGGCTGATCCCCGATAATTTGCAGGAGCAGCCTCCCACCATCGCTGCACGAGTCTCTCCGACTAATCTGGGTTTCCTCCTCAACGCCCGTCAGGTCGCTTGCGAGTTCGGCTATCTCACTGTTGCCGAATTTGCAGAACAGACTCTTCGCACACTTTCCACCGCGGCCACGCTTTCAAAGTGCCGCGGCCATCTGCTCAATTGGTATGACACGCGGTCTCTTGCCCCGCTGACGCCCGCTTTTGTCTCTTCAGTGGACAGCGGGAACCTGGTTGCGTCGCTATGGACGCTTCAACACGGTGCGCTTGATCTATTGCGGCGTCCGCTTCTGCAACCGGCGCTCGCCGATGGTTTTGTGGATTACCTTCGCATTTTGGCGGATCTTCGCGCCTTTCCCCGCAAACGCATCAATGCATTTCGAGAAGACACTCGAGTCAGCGAAGGCTGGCTGCAATCCATCTTCAAATTTCCCGACTCAGCTTTGGCTGACCCGGCCAAGCCTCCCGAATCAAGGCGGGAAATAGACGCCGGATGGTTTCGCGTAGAGGCGCGCGCGCGCTTGGAGCAAATGAGGCAGACGGTCCGCTTATCCGCGCCATGGCTGTTGCCTGAGTTTATCTCGTTGCGTGACGATGCCGCGATCAATGCGAGAACCGGCTGGGACATCCTGGCCTTGGAAAGGGTCCCCGATTTCATTGACGGCCTTGCTTCGCGACTGGAGACGACGATTCATTCCGAATCCGACGCGAGTCAACAAGCGCTTTACAGAAGTTTGCAGGCTTTGCTTCCAGACGCCTTACGGCACGTGCGAAGCCTTATTGACGATCTTCTTGCGATAAGCAATACCGCAGCCCAGTTCGCGGACGGCATGGATTTCAAATTTCTGTTGCATCCTAAGCGGAAGCTATTGTCGGTAGGATTCGATGTCGAATCCCAGCAATTGAACCCTGCCTGTTACGACCTGTTGGCCTCCGAATCCTGCATCGCGCTGTTCACCGCAATCGCCAAAGACCACATTCCTCAGGAAAGTTGGTTTTTATTGGGGCGGTCTCATGTGGTGAATCACGGGCACCCCGTGCTGCTTTCATGGACCGGCACCATGTTTGAATACCTCATGCCGGCATTATGGATGCGGACTTTTCCTGACACATTACTCCAACGTTCACGGTCGGCGTCAGTCAGAGCCCAGCAGGCTTTTACCTCGTCCAAAGACATTCCCTGGGGAATCTCGGAGGCTGCTTACAGCCTTACTGACGAAGCCGGGAATTACCAGTATTATGCGTTCGGAATTCCATCGCTCGCCTTGCGCAAGGGCGAGATTAGCGCGACCGTCATATCG
>JBOGLB010000176.1:0-2330 GCA_050745965.1 Terriglobales bacterium
GCGTACATCCTCGGAGAATATAACCAGAACGACCTTGTTGCCCGGTTCCACCACCCTTTGATACGGAAGACCGAGTTGCACAGTTCCTGTCTTTTTCAGGGGCAACGCCATGGTGTTGTCGCGCACCAGAGTGACGGCGTCATCGGCGATTTGCTGACCCAAAGAGAGGTTTTCGGGCTTTCCGACGATGTAAGGTATTTTGTCCACATCCACGAGCCTCGCTTTTTCGAGTCCCAGCGACGCTTTGGCCTGCAAGATTTTCAGCACCGATTCATTCAAGCGATCCTCGGAGATTTCTCCGCTGCGAACGGCGTTCAGCATGGCAGCAACGGAAGCATCCAGGTCGGCAGGAATGAGCAGCATGTCATTCCCCGCCTTGAATGCGTCCACCGCGGCACGGCCGATGTCGTTTCGATAAAGGCTGGTCAGTCCGGCCATGTCGAGCGCATCGGTGATTACGATTCCCCTAAAGCCAAGCTGCTTCTTCAAAAGTTCGGTGACAATTGCGGGAGACGTCGTGGCTACGTGGTTCGGGTCTGGATCGAGAGCGGGGACAGTCACGTGGGCAACCATGATGGAATCCACTCCGGCCGCGATAGCTTTTCGAAAAGGGGCAAGCTCGGTTGCCTGAAGTCTCGGCATGTCGCCGGTTACTTGCGCGACGCCCAGATGTGAATCTGTAGCAGTATCACCATGTCCGGGGAAGTGCTTGGCTGTCGTCAACATTCCGTTTTCGCGGGCGCCGTTGATGTAAGAGGCAACCATGTCTCCAACCAGTTGCGGGTCTTCCCCGAACGAGCGTGTGTTGATGATGGGATTCGCGGGATTCGAGTTGACGTCGGCCACTGGGAAAAAATTCCAATTCACACCGATGGCACGAGATTCCTGGGCGGTGATCCGTCCGAAGGCGTCGGCGTAATCCAGTTTTCCGGCGGCACCGAATGCCATGGCATGAGGAAATGCCGTTCCCCCATTGATGCGCATGGTAATTCCGCGTTCAAAATCGGCCGCGATGAGAAGTGGCAGCTTGGAATCCTGCTGCAAACGGTTCAACAACACGGCGGCCTCGTATGGGTCGATCTTGAAAAGAAATGGCGGCTCGTAGGGCACCGTCATAGCGAAGGACCCGATGTGATACTTCTGCATGGTGTCGCGCAGTTGCAGATAGTCCGGGCTGTTTACGTTTAGAAACTCAGCTCGAACCCAGATCATGAAAAGTTGTCCAACCTTTTCTTCCGGGGAGAGTTTGCGGAGGGTCTTCTCCGCCCACTTTTGACCAGCGTGATCCAGATGAATAGGACGGGACTGTTGATACTTTGTCCGGGCGAAAGAGCACGGGACAAGCACAAAGACCAGCACAAAGAGGAGAACGGCGCGAGCAAGAAATCGGTTGGACATCAGGCAGAAGATACCACGAGAAGGGCAGATCGAGGCTGGACAGGCGGAACAGCTATCCCTTATTGAGCCTTGAGTTTATTCCCGATGACAGCGATGGCTTCCTGCTGAATTTCGTCGTCGTCGCCGAATCCTTTGAGCCAGACTACATCCGGCTCGCGTCGGAACCATGTCATCTGGCGCTTTGCATAGTTGCGATGAGCTTGTTGGGTTGCCAGAACAGCGGCCGCATAGTCAATCTCATTGCGGATGAGCTGTACCACTTGCCTGTAGCCGAGTGCGGTCAACGGAGTGGCGCTTTCCCCATATTTCTGGAACAGCCGACGCGTTTCGTCTACTAATCCCGCGTCAAACATTCGCACCGCGCGCTGGTTAATGCGATCGTACAGTGCCTGGCGTGGAGGATCCAACCCAAGCCGCAACACTCGAAATCCCGTCAGGGGATCGCGGCCTTTCTGCCACAGTTCACTCATTTTTTGACGCGAGGTAAGGCAAACTTCAATCGCGCGAATCAGCTTCGGAGCATCGTTTGCATGAATGTTTTCCGCAGCCCTTTGATCAAGCCGCGATAAGAGATGGTGCAGATAGGCGCTGCCTGGGCGTTCCGCACGCTGGCGTAGTCTCTCTCGCAAGTGTTCAGATCGCCGGGGGCCGGAAAATAGACCCTCTAAGAGCGCCCGTAAGTAAAGCCCCGTTCCTCCCACTACGATGGGCAGAGTTCCTCTTGCCTTAATGTCATCGAGCAACTTGCGAGCGCGAGCCGAATATTCGCCCGCAGTGATATAGCTGTCGGGTTCTACGAGATCGAAGAGATGATGTGGTGCGCGGGAACGTTCCGCAATCGTTGGCTTCGCCGTGCCGATTTCAAATTCGCGATACATTGCGACCGAATCGCAATTGACGATCTCTCCGTGAAAGCGTTCGGCGAGAACTAT
>JBOGLB010000177.1:0-6284 GCA_050745965.1 Terriglobales bacterium
CACATTGAATCCGGCGGTAGCGGCGATTTGGGCGATGCCGGAGCCCATGAGTCCGCATCCGAGCACGCCGACTTTCTTGATTTCCATCTGATCCTCTTTGGTTAGCAATTTAACCACAAAGCACACAAAGGTACACGAAGGAGTTCCTGGGCACTACCAAACGCGCACCATTAGCGCGAAATTTCCATCCGCATTTAATTTATTTTATTTTATGTAAGAAGAGAACCGCTTAGGCAACGGCTGCAGTCGCCAAAACAGCGGCTACGATCTCGACGTGTCCGGAAGCCTGTGTGGTGCCAGCCGTAAGTGCGCGTTCTGCGCGATTGATCACTTCGGTGACGATGTCCACGGAGTCGAACTGCTCGCGCACGACCGCTTCGGCCAGTCCTGCATGGAAGGGAATCGCCGCATCTTTTTCAAAGACAGTCAGCGCCGAAACCAGCTTTCGGAGTTTTTCGGCGGCTATGATGCCTTCGGTGGCGGAGGTTTCACCGAGAACAATTGCGATGGTGGTTGTTTCATAGCGAAAAGCAAGATCGTTCTGCCTGATATTGGCCGCGAAGAGTTGTCCAATCTGGCGCATGGTCGCTTCGACTGCGGTTTCTCCAAATTCTTTCAGCATGGCTGCGCGATCTCCAAGGCGCACCAACAGAACGCTGAGAGAATTATTGTGTTGAACGGCGCGGCGAGTCTCAGCTATCAGAAGGTCGAGGTAGGACGCGCGTTTCAGAAGCCCTGATTTCTCGTCGGTGACGGAAAGGTTTTTGACGAGCCGCCGCAATCCCGCGTTGTTTAGAGCAATGACAATCTGCTCGCCGATGGTCTTGAGCATCATCACATCGCCGGCGCTCCAATTGTGCGGGGTCTTGTTCATCAGAAGCAGGACTCCGACATGATCGGCGCCGTCGGACAGACAAATTGCCAGCAGCGAGCCTACCGATAACAGTCCCAGATTTTGGCGGACCGAGCTCAATTGTGAAGAGGCAATCGTATTGGGAATCATCAATGTCCCGGTCTTCGCAGCCAGATCCTGTGCGGCGCCGACTACTTCTTCCAATGAGTGAACATTTCCCGCGTCCAATGCCTCGCCGCAACGCTCTTTCACCAGGGTTGCGCTAAGTCCGGGCTTACGCATGGCGGCCACACAGCGATCCACATTCCATTGCGCACCGATTTCGTTCACGGCAGTGCCAAGCACAGTATCGGCATTCGTTTGCCGGTACAGCAGGCGCGTAATCTCCGAAATTCGGGTGAAATTGGTCATTTCCGCGGAGTCATTTGAAGTTGCGGCATTAACGGATTGCGCTGGTGGGAGTGGGGCTGCCACCGGAGCAGGGTGGTCGGAGGAAGGAATTGAAACGGCAGGCGCAGCCGGGGAATTGGGGCGCGCCGAAGAGTTATAGGATTGCGTGAGTCCCGCGGCGAGATAGAGTTGTTGCAAATCCTGGTTACGCTCTTCTTCTCGCGGGAAAAGTTCCTGGATTCGTTGCAACCGCTCAATGGCCTTCGAGCGCATTCCGTACTGAACTAAAATTTCTGCCTGAAGCATCAGATCTTGCAAAGTGGACGCGCCCAGTACTTTGTCATCGCTGCGGCTTTGACTTATGGATGTGTCGAGGCTGGTGAACCTGGAGGCGATCACCGTGTAACGGTTTTCGTCAATCTTCCCACGCACCATTTCCAGACGCCTTTGCTGGCCTGGCTCATAGGCGTCAATCTCGGCGGAGCGGTCCAGAGCTTCCGCTGCTTTGTCATATTCTTTCAAACTTATATGCAGATCGAACAGGCGGATCAGGGTCTGGAAGTAGTCGCTTTCGCGATTCGAGGCATTGAATAGCGCGCTCATAAACTCCAGAACTTCGGCGGAAGCCCTGTGGGATGCGACCACCTCCTGCATTACGGCGAGGTAAGTCTTGCGGTCGCCCTTGAGCCGTTGGTGCTCGCCGAGTTTACGGGCCAACTCGACGGCCTCGGTATCCTGCTCGGCATCAATAAGCAAGCCGATCAGGTTAACGACATTTTTCATGCTGCTGGAGTCGAGTTCAAAGAGCTGCCAAATAATGGTGGCGGCTTCGGTAAGACGATTTGCGGCCAGAAGCGCTTTTGCGTAGATTTCACAGAATTCTGGAGGCGCGGAGGGCGCGGTCGCGAGAGGCGCGAGAACAAAAATCGCAGCGCCTATTTGATCTTGCGTGAGTAAATTGTTGCCATAAGCTAACGCGATTTGCGGATCAGTTGCGTCTTCGGCGAAAGCACGTTCGACCCATTGAATTTGGCTGGGTCCGGTGTTTTCCGCCAGTGCCGCGACTTTCATGTAAGCTTGGGCCGCCTGCTTGTGGTTTTCGAGGTCCGAGGAAAGTTGAGCCACTCGAAGCAGGTTTTTCTGGTTCGGTTCAAGAGATGCAGCGCGCTCGATCACGATCAGGGCGTCTTGCTTGCGCTCCAGTTTGATCAATTCCTGGAATGCTTCTTCATAGGTCTCAAGCGCCAACTTTGGATTTGACCCTTCGAGCAATTGGCCGAAGCGAATGCGTTGCTCGCAAGTCGGCTTGGCAAAACGAGTAAGTTTCTTATAGGTAAGGCTGGCGCGTGTGGCGTCGCCCGCTTCGGTTTGCCGCTGGAACAACTCGCTCAAGAGATTGACTGCGTCCGGAATGCGTTGCAGCGAAAGGCATATGTCCGCGGCCATTTGCCGGATGGTATCGTTCGATGGATCGGCGGCAAGTACTTGCAGGTACTCTTCAAGAGCGTCGCTGGGCTTCACTTTTTGCAGGAGTTTTTCGGCACGCTCCACGTGCTTGGGAATCTCGCTACGTTCGAGTCGTTTGGTGTTATCTGACATTGAAAAGTATGCGCGGAGTGGGCCTCTAAAATTCTAGGAGCAGGTTATGGGAGCATCAATCAGTTACCGCTCCCGGCGATTACCAAGGTCACCGCAAGTCGAGGCCTGAGCGAATTTTTCCAAGCCCATTACTGAAGTAAGCGAGAAAGTGCTCTTTCGACTGCGCGGGCTGCATTTCTTGAGTACGCTCGGAAGCGGCGCCAGTGCGGTTAAGTCTGGCATCCCAGAGAATGCTTTTGCACTTTTGCGCGACGCTCGTGGCAAATCATGGAAGTGACGGCAGACTTCTGGCTGCCGCAATGTTCGGGGCATTTGGTGGAGTGTATCTGTTCTATCGCGGGTTTCAAGTCTTGCAGCGAAAACGGTTGATCGAAAATACTCCAACTTCGAAAATTCGCGGGGCTGCGTTGGGACTGGTAGAAGTGAGTGGACTCGCCACCGGACCATATACGCTTCCTGCTCCCGTTACCGGATTCCCCTGCTATTACTACCGGTCGGTCGCATGGCAAATAAAGAGGACGGGTAAAAACGAACATTGGGAGAAGGTCGCCGACGAAAGTCTTCACGTGCCTTTTTATATCAATGACAATACGGGCACGCTATTGGTAGATCCGCAGGGCGCGGAGATGGATATCCATCGCGACTTTTGCGAAACCTACAGCAAGTCATTATTTGACACAAATATTAGTGTTCCATCCGGCGTCGCCGGGTTTCTGGAGCGGCATGGCATTGAATTTGACAAGAAGACTAAAGTCGAAGAATTCTGCATAAAGCCAAAGAACAGTCTTTTTATTCTCGGCACTCTAAGCCAAAACCATGGCGTTGCGGTTAGTTGCACACCAGTACGCAGCCTGGTTGCGAATCTGCCGAAGTTCTATCAGCCGGGTCCGGCGCTTTCGTTTCAACCACCGCTTTCTCGCGACAATGGTATTCGGGCTGTGGAAGATGCCGGCCCGGCGCAGATAGTCCGGCTACAAGGGAGTCACGATCCGGGCGAGTCTTCGGGCATGACCAAGCAAGGGAAGGTCGCATCGGCACTTGTGAAGGCGGGAATTACCAATCCAGCGGCATGGGCCGCGGCAGGCGTGATGGATATGGGTAGCCCAAAAACAATGCCCTCTTTGCAATCGGCCACGTCTGCGATATCGGGCGGCGCGGCGGCGGTCCGCACCGCACTTGAACCATTCGACTTCCATCCTGCAACGGTGTTGATGGAAGGGACGCGCAATTCCGCGTTTTACATTTCGTGGAGGAGCCAGCGGGACGTAGTGAAATCTTTGGGATGGAAGTCGGCACTCATGATCTGGGGAGGACCGGCCTTGACGGTGATTTCCGTTTATGTTCTTTCAACTTATTTTGGTGGATTCTGATTTTGGACAACAGGAAAGGTTGACAAATTATGGATAGCTTGCCGTTTATTGTAGTTTTGTTCGCCGCGGCCGGAATTATCTGGTATGTCGTAACCATCTTCAACGGCCTGATTGCGGTCAGGAGCGACGTGGATAAAGCCTGGTCGAACATTGACGTATCTCTGAAGCAGCGCCACGACGAATTACCCAAGCTGCTGGATGTCTGCAAAGGCTACATGGAGTTCGAACGCGATACTTTGCAGAAAGTCACACAGGCCCGCAGCATGTATCAGCAGGCTGTGTCTATTGATCAAAAAGCTCAAGCGGACCAAGGCCTGACCTCAGCGTTGCGAGGATTCTTCGCGGTCGCTGAGAATTATCCTGATTTAAAAGCCAACAGTAATTTTATGCAGCTTGAGAAACGAATTACTGACCTGGAGAGTGAAATTGCGGACCGCAGGGAGTTCTATAACGATGCGGTGAATACACTGAACATCCGCATCCAGCAGATGCCGGATACTCTGGTGGCCAGCTTCATGAGTATCACACCGCGTCCCATGTACAAGGTTGAAGAGGCTGACAAGGCCGATGTTCCAATGACGTTCGCCGCCGCCCGCTGAAGGCGAAGCATCCTCAAATGATATAGGGCAGATGTCGCCATCTGCCCTAATGAAGCGCGCACGCCTTTTCGGCGACCAACGTCCCGCAAATCCTACTGCTGTTGGCTTATCTTTCCAAGCAGTTCTGTACTTGAGTCTTCCTGTAGTACGTAACCGTCGGTGTTCGAGATCATGTAAAAGACGAGATCATTCGAAAGGCTGTTGATAGTTCCAGTGACTCTGCCGTTCGTACCGACGGAGTAGGTCCCGGCGAGAATTCCGGGAGAGTTCGCTGATCCGCTGTCGTTCACAAACTCATTGAGGGACAAATTACCTTTGCCATCCCATTTCAAGGTGCCGACGCGGTCAACGAGCACGCTTGGATTATAGCCATCCATCTTAAGCGCGAACTGCCCGTTGATTGAGCTGGTAGAGAACGCTCCGGTCTGTTGCGAGTTTGCTGTTCCGTCTTCAGTTAAAGAACCATCGGTCGGATTGCTGACGGTGACAAAGAATGCCTTTGACGGGCTGACCATCCAGAATGTTTTACTGACAGTACCCGATGAGGAAGTGAAGGTCGCAGTGACGCGACCATTAGACGCGACCTGATAGGTTCCTCCCGTGAGCGAAACATTGCCGAGAGGAGTGCCATCCAGCACGGAATCGAATGTCCCGGTGATCGAGCCCGAGGTTGGAGTGAATTCGCCCACAGTGTCCGCCGCGTCAATACTGATGTTGTCGTCGCCCTTGCCGGTGAAAACGTAAGTTCCAGAAAAGGACGAAGTGGAAAATGGGCCGCCGGTTTGCATCTGAGCAACGCCGTGGCCTCCGACGTTTGAACTCGGATCAGTGACAAGCAACCTTATATTATTGCCGTCCACAATGTAGTAGTTGAACGCAGAGGTGGCGCCCGAATTTTCTGTGAAGTTACCGGTGCCGCGACCGTCTGAAATAGGTGCGTTGAACGTAAAATTCGTTATGGTTGGCGAAGACGCTGTTCCATCTTGATTCACATCCACGCTTCCGCTCTGAAAAACCCCGGCGGAAACTGTAAACTGGCCGACCGTTGCTGTTGATGAGCCTTGGGCGGAGGTGGTGTGCATCTTGAATACGAAAGTTCCGGCGGGCGCTGCCGTGATCGCCGCAGTGTTTTGCAATTCGGCACTGCCGAAAGCATTTAGCGCGTCCGCCTCGACCAGGTAGGCGTTGGAGGAGCTAGCCAGCGTTACTGCCAGGTTGGAGCTTTGAAAGGCGGTGCCATTCAGGGTAATGGTACCGGTTCCGTCGGCGCCGATGGAGTAGGTTCCAGTGATGCTGTGCCCTAATGACGTCCCATTGCCTTCTTCCGTAGCGTCGTCAATGCCGCCTGTGATATTTCCCTTGCCGTCTGCAATAAACACACCTGATTCTTCATACGGCACGGCGGTTACTCCGGAGGAAACGTCTGAGCCCGACAAATGATAGACATAAGATCCAGTCAAGCTGGCGTTGGAA
>JBOGLB010000178.1:0-6503 GCA_050745965.1 Terriglobales bacterium
CCTTCGTCGAACCACGGTTGGGTTGGCGGATAGTTATAGTTCAACAAGTAATGAGCGAATTCGTGAGAGACTGCACGCCAGCTTTCCGGCTCGAAAAGATCTAAGACAATGTAGTCACGATCTTGCCTGGCAATAAAGAAACCGGGCGCCGTGATGGGCTGGCCCTGGGGGATTGGAGCCACATCCGCGTACTCTTTGTCACTACGTAGAGCGATGATGTCCAGCGGTTCCGACATGTTGAGCTTCCTGGGATACAGAAGCTGCCCAAAAACTCCGCGCATCTGCTCCAACCGCACCGCGACTTCGCGACCTTTGTTTTCGCCCGCATCCGTGAGGACGGAAAAGTGGTCAGAACTGACGCGAATCCACTTGGGTTTTGATTCCGCGGCATTGGCTGGAAGCTGGAAAGAGATTATTGATGCAATTATCAGAAGACGACAAACCAGCGGTTTGAAATCAATCGCGAAGCAATACATGGAGTGCGGGAATAATGCGGTCTTAAAGAAGATGCTACCACGGGACAAGGTGAGCATTCTGTGAGACAGGTCATCCCGAAGTCGGCAACAAACTATGTGAATTAGGAATAGAATTCACAAAAGATAAGTGGTAAACAAAGGGCCGAACCGTAACCTCCTGAATACTAATATGTCTGGTGTCTCGGCGGTCGAGTTTTAGCCCTTTCGCTTTGCCAAGCAAGGGCTTTAAGAAGCCGGGTGATCGCGCCATCTTCTATCCGGGCGTGGCATTCGACTGGCAGTGGCAACTGTGTCTTGACGGTGGCTGCTAATTCCTGTTGGCCGAAAGGGTAGAAGTGCGTTCCGAGAAACCCGCCCTTCGCTTCGCGATAGGACGGGCCACCCCGGACAGGCTAATAGGAATATGAAACCTAGCACTTCCCGATAGCGAGCACCAGCGATCTGCGCCCGAATAAAACCGTTCCGATCAGGCTCATCACGAACAGCGTCAGACCGCCCGGTTCCGGAACTTGCATCAGGCTCGAGGACTGCGTCGCGGTTCCAACCGGCATGTTGGGATCGGTAGAGGCGTAGCAGATTCCAGTCGCGGGATCGCATGCATCCGGCAGCGGCGGCGCGCCGTTTAGTTCATTGTTCCACATTCCGGTATCGGAGCCATTAGTAAGGCTGGATGGGCCATTCAGGCCAAGAGAATTCTGAAATTGAAAGGCATTTCCATCCACAACATAGATGACGCAATTGGCGTTCGGATCGGTACATGTGACGCCGGGGAGGTCGGACGCATTTTCTTCCATGACCGGCACGCTCAGTGCGAAGCCGGGGTCCCATTGACCGCTAACATCCCAATCGTCATAGCTCACGGGAAGATTGAACGGAGTCGCAATAGGAAAGTTGTAATTCACAAGCGTATCTCCGAAAGCTTCGGCGCTTAGATTCCCTGTGATAGGGGTCGAGAGATTTGAAGACGGCGTGACTGTCATTCCGAAAAGTACGCTCGGTTCCAGATTGAGATAGAGCTGCTGCCCAACCGTAGCGCCTCCGAAGTTTTGGAGGGTGTAATTCAGCGCCCCGCTGTTCACGGAGGTAAATTGCGGAGCGGATGTGGGAGCCTGGTTTGGCGCGGTGCTCAACCAGCTATACACGCCGTATTGGGTATTGTGATTCCAATTTATCTGGTTTTGATAATTTGCCCCCACACTGATGCCTGCCGAAGCAGAGGCAAAAACCGCGCTTGCCGTATAAGTGTAGGTAAAAACGTTACCGCTGGCTGTTCCTGATGCGGCCCCGCTGGTGATGACTCCGCCGGAGGCGATACTTGAGCTTGCCACGGCTGTGAGATTTTGGCTGAAAAGGTTATCCGTCGTGCTAAACGGTCCAACACTGGCGTGGAACGTCGCACTGGTGCTGAAATCCGACGTCGAAGTTAACGAACCCGTCCAGCCGGGCGTGTAGCCAACATTTACCGTTGAAATCGTGGGGACCAGTATTTGGTTATCCGTGAAGCCGGGGAATAAAAATGAAGTGCTTCCGCCAAGCGCCAGGTTAACGTCAGTCCCGCCCAGACTGGCATTGGCCGATACGCCAAAATTGCTGGCAGGAAAGGGTCCGGCGCTCGCAGTCAATGGGTCATAATCGGCATAAGCAGTTCCATTCGTATTTACGTCAAAGGTGGTTTGCGCCTGGGTAAAAGGACCAACAGCAGTCAGAATGAGGCAGAGAAGAGCGCCTATAAGAAGACTTTTCATATTTTCCTTCATTTCCCAGCAGCTTTGGAGGCGCCGGCTGGATGACCAACTGTGAAGATACGAAGCGGTTACCGAAGTGTCCAATTAATAGTTACTAAATATGTGATTAACCGTGAAGCCTTTAATAATCAGTCGGATATGATCAGAGATTAACTTGCTGAAGCGCAGCGTCAGCCGCCCGATGCAAGCGCTTTTCGGGCGATTAAACCGAATCCTCGATCGCCGGCCTTCTTCGCCAGCAGGTCAAGCTTTGATCGGGCCGATGATTCCCGCCCTGCCTTTTTTTCTAATTGAGCCGAGTCGAGCAGAACCTCAAATTCCAAGCCCAGGAAGCCATAGCCCTGGGCATCCTGGAGAAGTTTCGCCAATTGTAATTTGGCGGCTTTCGCATGATTCGAGGCCAAGATGACATTCGCCGATGCCAAGTCGAACTGGAGCCTTACGAATACAGATGAACTCTTAGAGGTTTGCTCAGATTCAGATTCTCTTCGGGCGTCCTCTAGTCTCCCTTCGCTCAGAAGGGCGTTAATCAATAACGTTCGCAGGGCAAGTTCATCATCCGCCTGCGGCTCCTGAAGCAACTGGTCCTGATACTTGCGAAGGTTCGCCTCGGCATCCGCTGCGTGCCCACTTTCCAGAGAAAGTCTCGCCAATGCAATTTGGCTTTCCACTATGGTTTGTTTTTCGCCAATCTGGGTTCTGAGAGCCAATGATTCTTCATAAAACTTGCCCGCCTTGATTAGATTGCCGCGGTCGGTAGAAGTATCTCCAAGGCCCACGAGTATGTAAGCTGCCGCGCTCTTGTCGGCAATCTTATTGGCTATGTCCCGGGCCTTGTAATAGCGGGATTCCGCGAGATTCAGGTCGCCCGTTTGCCGCGCCAAATCGCCAAGATCGTTCAAAGCGAGGGCTACGCCATCGCTGTCTTCCACGACCTTGTACTTTGGAATGGACGCTTCGATCAATCGCTTGCCCCTGCTTAAATCACCGCGGGAGATATAAGTTTCGCCAAGGTTGTTGAGCGTTGCGGCAACACCCTCGACGTCACCCGTTTCCTTGAATTCCATGGCTGCTTCACGCCACATTTCACCAGACTTCCGCGGATCTCCTTCAAAGAATATGACACCCGCTAAATCGTTCAAGGTTCGAGCCTGATTATCCTTGTCGCCAGCAGTGGCGTAACTCCGCTCGGCTTTTTCGCAGTCATCAATTCGTTGCGCAAGGGAATGTCCCACCGCGACTGGCTGCTGGCAAAGGATCCCGTAAGCACGGGCGACCAGCAGGGGCGAGCCTATCGCCATGCCTTTGTCAACGGCTCGTTGCGCAGCGGCTTCCGCCTTCTCCAAATCCTCTCCAATCCACGCGGAGGCTTCCATCAGATCAAGGCGCGAATCGTCTCCTCCGGGAGCGGGTAATCGCCTGAGCAAGGTTAGGGTCCGACGGCTTTCCGGAGGGCTAATCGAGAGTTGAGCGGAAGCCAGTTTCAAGCCGTACTCGAGGTTATCCGGGAAAGCGGCAAAAAGCTGTTGATAGACACTGACGGCATGAGCGCCATCGTTCACGGACCTTTGATCTCGCCCCTCGACTAAGAGCCGCCCTTCCTGCGAAAGACGCGTTGATAGTTGAAGAGCTCGCGCCGCTTCCGCGCGTTCTTTGGCCGCGTAACCCAAATGGAACCATGTCTCGGAAAGTGCCGCGTGCGCCAAGGGATAGTTCGGATCGGCGGCAATCGCCTTCTCGAGCATGTGACGGGCCGAAACAAAATCAAACTGCCACAACTTACTTCGGCCTTCGGTGTAAAATTTTAATGCACTCTGATTGGCGGGCAACGAAGCACGGGCGGCAACAGCAGCATCCTCGGACGTAAAACTCAAGCCAAGATTCGCGCGGAGACGAGCGCCGGCCTCTGAAACGAGCTCAAAAAGATTTTCCTCGTTACCAGTGACAGCGTCTTCCGCTATCGTCTCACCTGTCCTGGTATCTTGCAGACGGATATCCAGGCGAATACGACTCGGCTTTTTCCCCAGCGTTGTATACGAACCAAGAACAACGATGTCTGCCCCCGGATTAAGGCGAAGGCGATCCAGGGTCGGCTTGGCTAAAGTGCTTTCATCCCCCAAATGCAACTCACGCCTTGCCCGGGCGATATCCTCTCCTGAAACCAGACGCAGGCCACCTCCTGCCGCAAGTTCTGTGCTCAACATTTCGGAGAAAGCGCTCGAAAGCCAGTCTTCTTCGGGTCGTCCGGGCAGATTGCGGAACCCAAGCACGGCGACCGAAGGACGACCGGTAACCTTCGGTGGCATGATAGTCATCTGTGCGGCATGATCTGGGGAGGGAGAGGACGCGGCCTGGAACTGGTGGCGTCCTACGGCTACGCCGGCAACGATCAAAAAAAGAATAGCCAGAATCAGAATTGAAGATTTCCGGGTCTTGAACCGTGAGGGTTGGGAACTCAGCGTGAGACCTCTTGCGGGCGCCCCGCTGGGCGCGGTAGTTGATCTCAGGTCTGGACTGGCTGACATGACACGCCGAACGGGGGCAGTGAACCGATAGCCGCGTCTGGGAACTGTTTCCAGATATCGCGCAGATTCAGCGTCGTCATTCAATGCATCCCGAACTTTTCGGACTGCCACACCCAGACTGTTGTCGAACTCGACAAAGGTGCCTTTTTGCCACAATCGCTAGCGAATCTCATCTCGCGTAATGATTTCCCCCGCACGTTCAATCAACAAGACTAGCAAGCGAAATGGCAGGTCCTGGATTTTGACCTGAACTCCTTTCCGGAAAAGTTTGGCTTCGCCCGGCACGAGTTCGAATGTTCCGAAATAGTATTTGTCGGATTGAGGGGAGTCATTCACGTCTTAAGAGTCGCAAAAGCCACAGTCAAAAGCAGCACCACGATACTGAAGAGCGGCACGGGAAGTCTCCGGCCAGGGTACACAATCTAAAACCTGACGGATCGAACTGTCCACCTCTGGGCCTCTCGAGCGCTGGACGAGATGCCCGTCTCTCCATAAATTCTACGCGCCCCCCAATCTTGTAATCGCCCACTCAGCGGACTGTGCGACCACCTCGTCTTCATCAGTCTTCAAACTATTCAGCGTCCGAATAAATTCTTTATAGCCACTGTTGCCCATCGCGCTCACCGCGTTGCGGCGCAGTCCGCTGCGCTTGGTGCGCTTGATGGCTGACCCTCGAAATTTCTCTCTAAATTCTTCTTCACTGATATTGGCAAGCCAGTCTAATGCGGGATTCACCAAGCCTTCTCGCGGTTGAAACTCCGGCGCGTTCGTGACCGGCGCTTTTCGGTTCCACGGGCAGACATCCTGGCAGATGTCGCAGCCGAAGACGTGGCGTCCCATTCCCTCACGGAGCTCTTCGGGAATGCTACCGCGCTTTTCGATGGTCAGATATGAGATGCAGCGTGTGGCGTCAAGCTCATAGGGTCCGACGAACGCGTTGGTCGGGCAGGCATTGATGCAGCGGGTGCAGGTCCCACAACGATCAGCGGCCGGCAGATCAGGTGGCAGTTCCAACGAAGTCAGGATTACGCCGAGGAAAAGCCACGAGCCCATTTGCTGATTCAGGATGCAGGTGTTCTTGCCGATCCATCCGATGCCGGCGTATTTGGCGTACACGCGTTCAACGATGGGTCCAGTGTCCACGTAGCAGCGCGTGATTATGTCCGACGCGACGGCTGTACGTAGCGCTCCCTCGACCAGGTGCAGTCGCCGCATGACGGCTTCGTGATAGTCTTCCTGGCCCCATGCGTAGCGGGATATCCATCCGTTGCGCGCTTCATGTTCCTCAATCGAACGCGGCGGAGATGTGTCGTAGTTGATGGCGCACACAATCACGCTGCGCGCCCACGGGAACGTTGCGATCGGGGAAGCTCGCTTCAGACGACCCGAGGCGTCTTTTGCTTCCATATATTTCATTTCGCCGGCGTGGCCTGCATCAATCCAGTCTGGGAAGCGCGCGAGTTCGGGATGACTGCGTAGCTGCGCAATGCCGCAGAGTTCGAAGCCTGCCTGGTAAGCGGCCGCCTTAATGAATTCCCCGATAATAGAATGATCAGTCACTGAAAACACAGAACGCCAAATTGTCATCTGAGCGCCCGTCCTTCTTCGCTCGCAAACGCGAACCAAGTCGAAGAATCCCTTTACCTTCCGGCCGTCAATCAATATCAGGGTTCTTTCCGGAAATAGGGATGCTTCGACTCTTTGAGCTTTCGCAAGCGAAAGCTCAACTTCGCTCAGCATGACATTAGCGTTTGTTC
>JBOGLB010000179.1:0-3930 GCA_050745965.1 Terriglobales bacterium
GTCCGGCGGCCAATACGATCCATATCCAGTAAAGATGCGCACGGAAGATATCCCCCAGCACATGAACAAATCCTGGACCAAATTTCAGAATCAGCAGCGCTAAAATTAAAAAGCGCACCACCCGGCCCGAAAATATCGCCAGCAGAAATTTCCAGAATCCCATCTCTGACGCAGCGGCCGCCAGCACAAACAATTTAAACGGCGTCGGCGGAGGCAGCATTGCCGGAAACATCAAACTCCAGAACGGATGTTTCTCGAACGTGCGGTTAATTTTCTCAAATCTCGAAGCCGGAATGCGCTTTCGGAGCAGTTCTTCGCCCCCTTTGTATCCGATCACGTAAATAACGATGCTTCCCAGGGCCGACCCCGCCGACGCCATGAGCACATACAACACAAAGCGTGCGTGGTTTTCATACACGTAAGCCCCAACGACCGCATCAACCGGAAGGCCGACAGCGGATGCATCCAGCGCAGAGACAACGAATATTCCCCATGCCCCAAGCGGCTTGAGGAGGGCCCAGAGAAAGGCTGTGTAACGGGAAAGAATGTGCTTGATGGTTTTCAAGCGAGGAGAAGACGTCTACGAGTAAAGTGTACGCGAAGCCAGGGCGTGATATTGGACCGTGAGCATCATTTATGTGCTGTGTTTCCGCGCAAAAGTTCCAATGCGTGGGGAAGCAAATCAATCACTGCCTGCAAAGACTCGACTGCGCCTTTCGGGCTTCCCGGCAGGTTCAAAACCAACGAGCCATTACACACGCCGCAAACTCCCCTGCTAAGAGCCGCGAAAGGCGTTTTCTTGCTGCCTTCAAATCTTATCCGCTCCGATATGCCTTCAATGAGCCGATCGCAAATCGCGCGAGTGGCTTCCGGAGTCACGTCGCGCGCTGCGATTCCCGTCCCTCCGGTGGTCACGACCAGCGCGGCCCTTCCTGCCAAATCAAGAATTGCTTTTTGTATCGCTGCTTGATCGTCAGGAACGACTTCTGCCGCGATCACGACGAAGACGCTTTCTTTCAGAACATTGCTTACAGCCGGGCCGGATTGATCAACTCGCTCGCCGCACGAGCAGGAATCACTGACGGTAAGGACGGCGGCCTCAAGAGTCGAGGAGGACATCTTCTTCCTCCTCATGCTTGCTCCCGCCGTTCTCGCGATTGGATTCGTCCAGCAGGCGCAAGCCTTCCATCAGTAACCCTTGCGTATTTAAGGTGGTTGTTTGCTGCGACGTTTTAGCGTCGAAATTAATTTGGAAGCTGCCGCCCGTCCATTTCAAAACCTTAAACACAGCCGCATCGCCGGTCAGATTGCCGTATGCGGCGTGTGAAATTTGGCCTTCGCTGAAAAACATTTCGCACTTATCCCTAGCGTTGACCAGCGTGAGCGAACAGCTTTTGCGTCCCATTTCTAGCGACTGCACGAGGTCAATCACATTCATTTGCGAGAGATTGCCCCGAACCACCCCATCGGATGCGGTGGACTTTGCCATCTTCTCTAACGCGATCTTATCAATCAGACGCTTGATCCTGTGCGTTGCTTCCTTCAAGAAGAATGGCTTTTCGAGGAAATCATCCACCGGGTACTCATGCATGGATAACTTTTCCGAAATATCGGCTCGGGTCGCCACCAGCACCACCGCAATTCCTGCCGTCGCCGGACGGCTCTTCAATTTCTCAACCAGTTGCCGCCCATCCATTCCGGGCATGCGATAGTCGCTCACCAGCAAATCGGGAACGTCCTCAACGGCCTTGAGCAGCGCGTCGGCTCCGTCGCTCGCGGTGCTGACCATTGCGAGCGGGGTTAGCGCGTCGCGCAGCATCCCTAAGACCATGGGATTGTCATCTACCAACAGCAGTTTGACGTTATTTGCCATGCGATGGCTTCTTCGCGGCGCGCACATAATCACCGCTTTTACCGCCGGACTTTCGCTCCAACATCACTTCGCGAATCTCAATGCCTTTGTCCAGAGCCTTGCACATATCGTACACGGTCAACGCGGCAATGCTGGCGGCGACCAATGCTTCCATCTCCACTCCCGTGCCTGCGGCTGTGGTTACTGTAGAGTTAACTCGAACGCCATTCTCGCACAGCCGTAAAGTCACATCAATGTGTGAGAGAGGCAAAGGATGACACATCGGAATCAAATCGGACGTTCGCTTCGCCGCCATGATTCCAGCGAGTCTGGCCACTTCGAGCGGATCGCCCTTGGGATTGCGCGGCAGAGCCTTGAGAACCGCGGGCTTCAGGGCAACAAAGGCACTGGCTTCGGCCAGGCGCTTGGTCGCGGACTTGGCGAATACGTCCACCATTTTCGCGCGCCCGCTTCCATTGTAGTGAGAGAGCTTCTTGGGCATTCCGAAAGAACATCTTACTAGAAGGCGTATGTTGAATGGCGCGCGGCGCTGGAATGCCTAACGCATCATTACCGGTACCCATTCTCCAGCAGGAATCAGCTCACGATCCGGCGGAATCACGACATAGCAATTTGCTCGTGCGGTCGCCGCGATGTCTCCCGACCCCTGCCAGCCTGCCAATTCCACCTCTGCGTGCTCGAATTCACCAGAGAGGATTGCCGGCAAGAATCTCTTCAATCCGATCTTAGTCTTGATTTCCGATTTCGACTTCGCGCCCAGGAAAATAAGTTTGCGGGGCAGCATGCCGGCTAGCGCCTCCACCATCGGACGCACAAAAAGTTCGAACGTCACCATGGTGGAAACGGGATTCCCCGGAAGGCCAAAGAAATATTTGTGGCGTTGCGTAGCGGGAGGCCCTGTGGCGACGTCAGCGCCTGACGGTGCCCGCCCGAACACAACGGGACGCCCCGGTTGGATTTGTGCACCGGTAAAGAAGAACTCCGCATTGAATCCTGCCATTACCTGCTCGACCAGATCGTACTTTCCCATGGAGACACCGCCGCTGATCAGCAGCAGGTCCGCCTCGAGGCCATCGCTTATCAATTCGCGAAGGCGGGCCGGCTCATCGCGGGCTATGGGAAGCAAAACCGGTTCTCCTCCCACGGCTTGAATTTGCGCTGCCAGCGAATAAGTGTTCGAGTTTCGAATCTGATTTGGACCCGGCAAGGACGCGATATCCACGACCTCATCTCCTGTGGCTAATACCGCGACTCGGGGTTTTGAATATACCAGCAGGTGAGGTCTTCCAACCGATGCTGCAACGGCGATGGCAGCGTGATCCAATCGCATTCCCGGAGAAAGCAAGCGGTTGCCGCGCTTCGCTTCCGAGCCCGCCGGAACGATGTTTTCTCCGGCAATTACTGTCTTCTTTACATCAACATGGCTGCCCCTTTGCGAAGTGTGCTCAATCATAGCGATGGCGTCCGCGCCCTGCGGGGCTGCGGCGCCCGTCATGATCGAGACCGCTTGCCCGTCTCCGACCCGCATCTTTGGATCTTCCGGAGCACCTGCTTTGATCTCCCCAATGATGTCTAGTGTGGAGGGAAGGTCCTGCACGTCAGCCGCCCGGAGTGCATACCCATCCCGCGCTGCTCGGGGAAAGGGAGGGAAATCACGATCCGCCGCCACTGGTTCCGCAAGGATCAGCCCCATCGCGGCAAGCAAGGGAACTAATTCTTTCCCACGAGGATGCAATTCAGCGGCGTGTTCCTCAACCAGATGGCGCGCGTCTTCAAAACTCAGAACGATAGGACCTTCGGGCAGTGCGTGCATTCATGAATGATATGCGAGGCAGGAAAACAAACCAAAGGACGTTCGGTTGTGAGTTCGCATAAAGACCCGCTACCGGACCTTCTGGCGGGTTGAAAGGATTCGGTACGGGTTGAGCTGAAACCTTCACGCGATTCTGCTTCCCGGATTCGCCGGAGCTCGAAGGTCTGATACAGCCGGCCTGCGGCCGTCGAGCGATCTGCCCATCACACTGAGGTAAAGTTCCTCAATTTGCCCAGCAATCTGA
>JBOGLB010000180.1:0-4142 GCA_050745965.1 Terriglobales bacterium
TGTTGGTTGAGATCTTCAAAACATCATCGGCGGTTTGCGGCAAAAATGTCGCGGCCCACCAATGGCGCGCTTTTCGCATCTCGGCTTCGCGGCGAAGATCGTAGAGCCTGAGAATCAGTTCGGCATCAGCAGCAGTTGCAGTACCAGGCATTTGAGCCTCCGAAGAATGTGGGGAAATTGGAAATCGCCAAGAGGCGAAACCTCAACCATACGGATTCGACCCTTCGAAAACGGTCGCAGTTTATTATTAACAGGGATCGAGGCGTGGCAACGATCAACGGTGTTGCGTGCGGTTATCTCATGGCGTGCACCGTGCTCGGAAAAGACTGTGGTGCGGGCGGGCACAAAAACCTTTCCCATGTCTTGAAGGTGCGCTAACTCTGTGCTCTTGCGGCTTCCGGAGCAACTGGCCGTTCGTAGTCGCACTCTTTATTGGGACACGCGATTACCGGTTCTGACTTCACGAACTTCTCCACCAAAAAGTCATGACCGCACGAGGGGCATTTCTCCGGCAAGGGTTTATTGGCCGAAGTGAACTTGCATTTTGGATAGTTGCTGCAACCGTAGAAAGTATTTCCCTTGCGCGCCTTCTTCTCGACTAACTCGCCATCGGCGCAGAGCGGGCACTTCACGCCTATGAAAGTTTGCTTCACATACTTGCATTCCGGATACCCGCTGCAAGTGGTAAATTCCCCGAAACGCCCGTGGCGAATCATCATATTGCGCCCACATTTAGGACATAATTCATCCAGCGGAATATCCGGAACTTTCTTCCCTTGGTCAAGACGCCGCGTGGTCTTGCAATCCGGGTATCCGGTGCAAGCCATGAACTGCCCGAAGCGTCCGCGCTTGAGCACCATCACCCGCCCACAATTCTCGCAATACTCTTCCTGCGTGGTTTCCTGAACGTCGGCGGTGTCGAGATCGGGCAGATTGATGGGATTTTCTTTAGTGAACGTGCAGCTTTCGGGATTCTCTTTGTCGTACGAACTGCACGCGTAGAACGACCCGTGCTTCCCCCACTTGATGATTAATGGAGATCCGCAGCGCTCGCACTTCTCGTCGGTCGGCTTCTCCATCCGCTTTACATTTTCCATGTGCTTTTCAGCGTAGCGGAGGTTTTTCAGGAACTTCTTATAGAACTCGCCGAGCGTGTCGGTCCACTTCTCGGAACCGTCTTCGATTTCGTCCAGGTCCTCTTCCAGCTTGGCAGTATAGGCAACATCGAAAATTTCAGAAAAGTTTGCGACGAGTAAGTCAGTCACTACGAGACCGATCTCGGTGGGCGTGAATTTGCCGCCCAGTTTCTGCACATACTGGCGTTCCTGAATGGTGCTGATAATTGCCGAATAGGTGGAGGGGCGCCCAATGCCTTTTTCTTCGAGTTCCTTGACCAGAGACGCTTCGTTGTAACGTGGTGGCGGTTCGGTGAAATGCTGCTCGGGCTTCAATTCTTTTAATGTTAGTTTCTGCCCCGGCTCCAGGACCGGCAGCTTGTGCTTAAGTTCTTCTTCCTCTTCGTCCTTCCCTTCCTTCGATTCCTCGTAAATTTTCAGGAAGCCATCGAACTTAAGAACCGATCCCGTGACTCGAAACCAGTATGTTTCTGTTTTAGATTTCGCGTCTATATCCACAGTCGTCTGGTCGAAAACTGCAGGCGTAATCTGCGATGCCACGAAACGTTGCCAGATTAATTTGTAAACTTTGTATTCATCTTCTTTGAGATATTGCTTGATCTGATCTGGATGACGAAGGACGCCTGTTGGACGAATCGCCTCGTGGGCGTCCTGCGTATTCTTTTTGGACTTGAAAGTATTCGGCGCTTCGGGCATATACTCCGCGCCATACTGCGCTTTAATGTAGTCGCGCACCTCGGCCAGGGCCTCATTTGAAACGCGCGTCGAATCAGTACGCATGTACGTAATCAATCCGACCACGCCCTCTTCACCCAATTCAACGCCTTCATACAATCGCTGCGCGATCATCATGGTGCGCTTTACGCTAAAGCGCAGTTTACGGGAAGAATCCTGCTGCAATTTGCTGGTGGTAAATGGCGGGGCAGCGTTCCGGCGGCGCTCCTTGCGATCAACCATCCGGACCAACCAATCGGCATCTTCCAAAGCGACGCGAATTGTTTCCGCATCCTCCCCGTTGGTGACCTCGACCTTCTCTTCATTTTTTCCAATGAATCGAGCGTCGAATGCGGGGGGTTTGGGGCCGGTCAAGTTCGCATCTATAGTCCAATATTCCTGCTTCTGAAAAGCTTTGATTTCGCGTTCACGATCAACGATAAGACGAAGTGCGACGGTCTGAACACGTCCTGCGGAGAGGCCTCGCCGTACTTTGTCCCATAGAAGAGGCGACACCTGATATCCGACTAATCGGTCAAGCACACGCCGGGCTTGCTGCGCGTCAACCAGATCGCGATTTATTTCGCGGGGATGCTCAAAAGCCTCGCGCACGGCACGTTGAGTGATTTCATTAAACGTGACGCGCTGAATTCGATTTCCGTTTTCTTCACCCTTCTTTTTCTTCCTCTTGCTCTTGCCGCTATCGCCGAGTTCCTCGGCAAGGTGCGCGGCCATAGCTTCGCCTTCGCGATCAGGGTCGGGCGCCAGGTAGATGCGGTCCATGCCCACGGCAAGCTTCTTCAGCTTGGCAAGAACCTTCTCTTTCCCGGGGATAACGATGTATTCGGTATCGAAATTGTTATCCACATCCACGCCCAGCGTGCTCTTAGGCAGGTCCTTGACGTGCCCAAACGAAGCTTCGACAGTAAAGCCCTTCCCCAGATACTTCTGGATGAGCTTCACCTTGCCCGGCGATTCGACGATGACTAAACCTTTTTCCAATGTTTCCTCAGTAGTTGGCTTCTTTCCCCGAAGCTAGCACGAAATGGGTTTGTTTGTAAAAACTAGCTACTAGCTTCTAGCTTCTGGCTTCTAGCTTACAGCTTTTGGCAATGCCACAACTCGCTGCGCGAACGCGGCCAGCATGCGCTGGATTTCCAGTGTTTTCGCCTCGAAGTCTGCGAATTCATCCGCGGCCAGAAGATTAAGATCCTTTGCGAGCAGAAGATGATACTCGAGCTCGCTTGCTGACCCACGGGCGATTTGCAGAAAGCGTCTCATTTCTCCATCAGATCTTCTCCCGCAACCCTCAGCAATGTTTGCTCCTACTGACGCCGCAGCCCGCCGGATCTGACTTGTCAATCCGTAGATTTCGTCTTTGGGAAACGAACGCGGCTTGCAATAAAGGAGCAGCGTCAGTTCGTGCGCCTTAGCCCAAACCCGCAAATCCTTGAAGTCTTCCATAAATTTAGAAGCAGGGCTTCTGGCTCCTAGCTAATGCCCAGCAAATTGAATCGTCTTAGCTAGAAGCTAGGAGCTAACAGCTAGAAGCTTCTAACAAAATTCTTCCCCGGCAACTGCTTCACCTTGCCTGCCAGCTCAAGCTCAAACAACGCCGCGAAGATTTCTGATGAGGACACCGCGGGCTCCAGCCGCTCTACAATCTCATCAATGTGCGTGGATTCATCCGCCTTGAGCAGCGCGAATATCTTTTTTTCGTGGGGCGACAGTTCCGCTTCTTCAAATAAAGATGCGGTTTCGGCGTCGGGCGATTCATTGTCGCCTTCTGGCGCCAGCGCAATCCGAACGTCCGCCGGTAACTCTTCCCACACGTCTTCCCACGTCGCAACCAGCTTTGCGCCTTGTTTAATCAGCGTGTTAGGTCCCCATGAGTTTTTGTTGGTGACGTTTCCGGGAACCGCGAAAACATCGCGGTTTTGCTCTAATGCGCAACGAGCTGTGATGCGAGTACCGCTGTATTCGCCGGCTTCCACGACCAGCACTCCGATCGAAATTCCGCTAATGATGCGGTTGCGGATAGGAAAGTTTTGCGGCGCCGCGAAAGTGCTTACAGGAAATTCGGTGATGATTGCTCCGCCCATTGCAATAATCTGCTCAACCAGGCGCGAGTTCTCTTTGGGATAAATCACATCTATCCCAGTACCGAGTACACCAACGGTTTTGCCTTTTGCGGAGATTGCTCCGCGATGTCCTGCGGTATCCACGCCGCGCGCCAGGCCACTGAAAATTACCAGACCGCGCGCTGCCAGATCGCACGCCAGACGTTCGGCC
>JBOGLB010000181.1:0-3571 GCA_050745965.1 Terriglobales bacterium
ATCCACAATATGTACAACTTCAACTATATTTACAGTGGTTTCACCGTGGCGAAGCCGGATAGGACCAGTTGCATGTTTTCTAATGTGGATCAGAATCGCTCGCAGATTCTTCCGAATACTCAGGGCACGCCTTGCGGCAAGCCAAAGCAGGTTGCCAACGCGGGGATCCTGTGAGCGGCTAATGCTCCCCTTGCCAGTCGCATTATAGAGTTTTGAATGTCCGCCACCAGTAAGATTCATCAGCAGAGCGCACGACGTTCTTTCGACGCCTCCGACGACTCGTGTGCAACCGACGCCTGCGCGACTGAGCTTTCCAGAATCTGCCGAGCGTACTCGCGACGCACAGACCAATCTCGTTACAGCCTGTCCGATAAAGCGAATTTACGCGCCTGTCATGAACGCGAGAAAAGAGTATTGGCTGCGCTTGTTCGGCACGCATACGGAGATCTCAATCACTCCAGCATCTTGGAAGTGGGCTGCGGAACCGGATTCTGGCTCCGCGAATTTGTGCGCTGGGGAGCGCGCCCCGAAAACATCGTCGGAATTGATTTGCTGCCTGACCGGATATCGGAAGCCCAAGTTCTGTGTCCGGCAAGCATTCGTCTTCTATGCGCAAATGCCGAGAGATTGCAGTTTTCTGATGGCGAGTTCGATGTAATCCTTCAGTCCACCGCTTTCACTTCGATTCTTGACGAAGGTATGAAGATCCAAATTGCGCGGGAAATGCTGCGCGTGCTCCATCCGAGTGGCATCATCCTGTGGTATGACTTTACGGTGGATAATCCATGGAATCCAGATGTTCGTGGAATCCCAACTCGAGAGATTACGCGGCTGTTTCCAGGATGCCGCTTTGAATTTGAAAGGCTGACGTTGGCGCCGCCCATCGGCCGTCGGATAGCCCGCGTTTCCGGGTTTCTATATCGCGCCCTTTCTGCTGTAAGAATATTTGATACGCACTGTCTGGCAACCATTCGCAAAACATGCTAACCAAAGACAGGTTAACGAAAGCCGGCCTGAACATCCCTTTTCACCGCAGCGCCATGGGGGAAGAGGAAGTGCAAGCCGTGAGTAGTGTCATTCGCTCTGGATGGTTGACCATGGGAGCGAAGACATTTCAGTTCGAGCGCGAATTTGCGCAATACATAGGCGCATCGCACGCGGTTGCAGTTTCGTCCTGCACAGCCGCGCTTCACCTTGCTTTGGATGCTATCGGGCTTCGTCCCGGAGATGAGGTGCTCGTCCCGACAAATACGTTTACCGCTACTGCGGAAGCTGTGACGTACATGGGCGGAAGGCCTGTGCTCGTGGACATTGACGAGAGAACTCTAAACATAAGCGTGGTTGATGCGGAGGAAAAATTGACGTCGCGGACACGGGCGATGATCCCGGTTCACTTCTCCGGATTGCCTTGCGACCTTGATGAAATTCATGCGTTGGCGAAGTCTCGGGACTTGCATGTCATAGAAGATGCCGCTCACTCGCTTCCATCCTTGTATCGGGGCAGAAGAATCGGGAAGATTAGCGAACTCACCGCGTTCAGCTTTTACGCCACGAAGCCGCTGAATACGGGTGAAGGCGGCATGATCACGACGGAGAACGACACTTACGCCCATCGTACTCGGCAAATGCGCCTGCATGGCATATCCCACGATGCGTGGAAGCGCAACAGTGCAGAGGGTGAATGGCGCTATGAAGTACTGGAACCCGGATACAAATATAACTTCACAGATATGCAGGCTGCGCTCGGCGTAGTGCAGCTTGCGAAATGCGATGCGATGTTTGAGGCCAGGCGTCGAATTGCCGAATGTTACACGCAGGCGCTCCAATCAATGGAAGCGCTCGAAGTGCCTGTTACGCAAGCCGATCGCGAAAGCTCGTGGCACCTGTACGTTCTTCGGCTGCAAACCAAACAACTGCGCATTGATCGCCGCCAATTTATTGCAGAATTGGCGGAACGGGGAGTACAGGCGAGTGTTCATTTCACTCCACTGCACCTTCAGCCGGCTTATCAAAGGCTATACGGATATAAACAAGGAGACCTGCCAGTCGCAGAACGACAATATTATCGTTGCATTTCACTGCCGATTTTTCCGACGATGAGCGAAAGGGAAGTGCAGTACGTGACTTCATGCGTTACGGACATCGTGGATCTATTCGTGCGATAGCACTAAATGGATATGGGCTTCTACCAACGAAGTGGTAAACGATTTTTCGATGTTTGTATCTCCCTAACTGGTCTCTTGTTATTGTCTCCGCTGTTTCTGATTATTGCATTGCTGGTCAAGCTAACTTCCGCTGGCCCTATAATTTATTTTCAGAAACGCGTGGGACTGGGAGGGCGATTATTTCGAATCGCAAAGTTCCGGACAATGCGAAATAATGCGGAACGATTCGGGTCGCCGATTACGCGGAGTGGGGACAAGCGCGTAACGCGCGTGGGTAGTCTGTTGCGTCTCTTGAAAATTGATGAACTGCCACAACTCTGGAATGTGCTGCGTGGAGAGATGAGTTTAGTTGGACCGCGTCCCGAGATACCGCGGTACGTTTGGCGGTACAGTGCCACGCAACAGAAGGTCCTAACCGTTCGGCCGGGAATTACCGATCTTGCGTCCATCAACTACCGACATGAAGAACGCCTGCTCGGTCAATCTTCGGACCCTGAGCGATTCTATGAAGACATTATCCTGCCTCATAAACTGGATCTGAATCTGGGCTATCTCAAAAGAGTTTCGCTTTTTTCCGATTTGTTTATTCTGTTGCGGACCGCGAGGGTTTTAATGCCGCTCCGCTTGGAGTCTAAGCTCCCTTAGTCTCGTGCGGTCACCGAACGAATTGCGAAACCATCTCATTGTTCCATCATTGAGATATTGCGCTGGGTGATTGCGGAAAACTTATGGAGATCACATCCGCCGCCACGAACAGGATCCCCACGTTCGTTTCTGTTTCGACCCGCTGGCCATCTTTGTAGAACGGGTCGTATTGCCATTGCCGGATGGCGCGTGCCGCGGCTGCCGACAACACCTTATTCCCGGACAGTATTTCTACTTCTCGCACTCTGCCATCTGTGCCAATCACCGCTTTCAAGCTGACTCTTCCGCGGACCTTGGTATCCGGATAATCAGGATATATAAGCCTTCGTGGAGGACCTGAGAATTGTATTCTCGGCGTCTCTTGCTGGACTTGGCCTTCCCGTAGATTTGCCACGACCCGGTCTTCTTTGTTTCGGGTCTGATTCGCATGGCGCTGAACGGGTGCCAGGTTGACATTGGAGAGCTCGATTGTCTTCGGCTCAAGAGGCGAGATAATCGCCGCCGGCGTTTCGATCGGCAGCCTCGCAATCGGGACCGCAGCGGCGGATTGTGACGGCGCAATGCCTGCCGGCTCGGGGGTCTGATTAGGAAGTGTCTGGCCAACCGAACTTAAAGGAGCCTCAATCGGCGTCGCAGTCGTGTTTGTATCGCTCGGAGCCGCGACGTCTATATTTCCGCCAGGCGCAACCGGCATCGGAGCGTTTACTGTTGCTGCCTTTGAAGCGCTCCTTGGCCACGGCCGATACCATGCGGTTATCGCG
>JBOGLB010000182.1:0-5114 GCA_050745965.1 Terriglobales bacterium
ACCATGACGTTTTAATCATCGGCGCAGGCGGAGCGGGACTGCGTGCCGCACTGGAAGCTCTGGCGCAAGGCGCGAAAGTAGGAGTGGTTTGCAAGTCACTCCTTGGAAAAGCTCACACCGTGATGGCCGAGGGTGGGATCGCGGCCGCTATGGCCAATGTGGATCACGCCGACGATTGGCGCACTCACTTTTGCGACACCATGCGCGGCGGAAAATTTCTTAACAACTGGCGCATGGCTCAACTTCATGCCCAGGAAGCTCCTGACCGGGTGCGCGAGCTTGAACAATGGGGCGCGCTTTTCGATCGCACTCCGGACGGCAATATCTTGCAGCGCGCATTCGGCGGTCATACCTTCCGGCGTTTGTGCCACGTAGGAGACCGCACCGGCCTCGAGATGATACGCACCTTGCAGGATCGCGGCGTGCAGCTCGGAATTGATGTTTTCATGGAGTGCACCATCAGTCGCTTGCTCAAAGATGGAGATCGCATTTCTGGAGCCTTTGGCTACTGGCGCGAGCAGGGACGATTCGTCGTGTTCCGTGCCAAGTCCATCGTGATGGCCACCGGCGGTATCGGCAAAGCATACAAAATTACTTCCAATTCCTGGGAATACACCGGCGACGGAATGGCGCTTGCCTACAACGCGGGCGCCGATCTGCTGGATATGGAATTCGTCCAGTTTCATCCCACCGGCATGGTCTGGCCCCCGGGAGTGCAGGGACTTCTTGTCACCGAGGCGGTTCGCGGAGAAGGCGGAATTCTCCGCAATAAACTCGGCGAACGTTTCATGGAAAAGTACGATCCCAAAAGGATGGAGCTCTCCACCCGCGACGTGGTGGCGCGTTCGATCTACACCGAAGTCCGCGAGGGACGCGGCACCGAACACGGCGGCGCTTTTCTCGACATTTCCCAAAAGCCTGCCGAGTACGTCAAGAAAAAGCTGCCCAGCATGTACCACCAATTCAAGGAACTCGCCGATGTGGACATCACCGCCGGTCCCATGGAAGTAGGTCCGACCTGTCATTACGTGATGGGCGGAATTCGCGTCGAAGCCGAAACCGCTAAATCAACGGTTCCGGGACTTTTTGCAGCCGGCGAAGCCGCAGCCGGGCTTCATGGTGCGAATCGTCTTGGCGGAAATTCTCTCTCTGACTTGCTCGTTTTCGGACGCCGAGCCGGCATGGCCGCGGCCGAGCACGCGAAGACCGTACAGAATACCCCGGTTGATTCGGCTCAGATTGAAGATGCCGCCCGCGAAATGCTGCTTCCTTTCGAGCGCAAGAGTGGCGAGAATCCTTATACGATTCATCGCGACCTTCAGGAAACCATGCAGAACCTCGTTGGCATCTTCCGCACTAAAGAAGATCTCAATCGCGCCCTGGCGGAACTCGAAAAACTGAAAGAGCGAGCCGACAAGATGAGTGTTGAAGGATCGCGATTGTTTAATCCAGGCTGGCATCTTGCGCAGGATCTGAAGTCAATGCTCACCGTTGCCGAAGCCGTTACGCGATGCGCTCTTGCTCGCGAGGAAAGCCGTGGAGCGCACAGCCGCATTGACTATCCCAACGTTGATCCAGTTTGGGCGACGAAGAATAATGTGATCGCCCGCGAGGGGATCGCAATGACGCTGCGCCAATCGCCGGTTGCGGAAATGCCCAGCGACTTGAAACAACTGGTCGCGGAGGAAAAATAGTGCTGAGTAAAAGAATGTTGATGCCATCAACAATTCGCATTAATGTCAATGGAGAGATGGGCGTCCTCGCCCGTCCAGAACGGGGATACGATGGCCGAAGCAACCTTTGAGGTGTTCCGCGGAAACCGCGAAGGTGGACAAACCGCGACCTATCGTGTCCCGATTGCGCCGGGCATGGTCGTGCTGGACGCACTGCACCATATCCAGGCCCATCAGGCCCCGGACCTCGCGGTGCGCTGGAACTGCAAAGCAGGGAAGTGCGGCTCGTGTTCGGCGGAAGTCAATGGCCGTCCCCGCTTGACCTGCAAGACCCGTATGGATTCGCTTCCCTTAGACAAACCCATCACGGTCCGGCCCATGAAGTCGTTTCCCGTGATCAAAGATCTGGTTACCGATGTTTCCTGGAACTACCGCGTGAACAAAAAGATTCCGCCGTTTACGCCCAAGCCTGGAACCGACTGGAAGATGTATCAGGCCGATGTAGATCGAGTGCAGGAGTTTCGCAAGTGCATTGAATGTTTCTTATGCCAAAATGTCTGCCACGTACTTCGCGAGCACGAAGAGATGGATCACTTCGGCGGACCACGCTTCTTTGTTCGTGTTGCAGGCCTCGAAATGCATCCCCTCGACTCCAAGTCTCGAACCCGCTTTCTCAAAGATGAACTCGGCATCGGTTTGTGCAACATCACCAAATGCTGCACCGAAGTATGCCCGGAGGAGATCCACATCACCGACAACGCGATCATTCCCCTGAAAGAACGCGTGGTTGACGAGTTCTACGACCCGCTGTTGATGCTGGTCAGGAAAATTCGCGGAGCAAAGCAAGAGTAGCGCCGAAATCGGACAGATGCAGCGAATCGGGTCCTATCCGACTACTGCCCCACCCTTCCCGCCAACTTGGGAACAGACCCCAACGACGATCTCGTAGCGCCGGAAGCGAACCGCTGTGGCTGCCAGCGATACCCGTCCCGCGTGCGAATGTGATATTGCTTCGCATGTTCGCCAACCAGCTTTACCGTGATCGCCCGCCAGCCATGGTTGGGATTGGCCTGAGGGTAATAACTTAACGAATAAAGATGTGCCAGGTCGTCTCGGATTGACGCGAATGCTCTCTGCTCATCTTTCCAGTTTTTGGCAAAGTAGGCTTTGCCGCCGGTCGCTTTTGTCATGCGCTCAAAGACCGCGGTTGACACCGGTTCCAATTGCGCCAAGCGGGTGCTGATCATGTAAATACTAGTTCCAGTGGATTGCGCCAGCTCCGCCACGTCCTCGGGAGGAACCATGCTGGCATTGTCCGGACCATTTGAAAAGACCACCACAACCTTTTTCCCAGTCAATTGGGCTGCGTCTTTTACGGTCAACAAAAGACAGTTGTAGAGGGCGGCGTCATCGCCTGCCACCGTCGCACGCACCCCCCGCAATACCTGGGACCGGTCAGAGGTCAGCGGCGCAGCACGGGAAAGATCGCGACTGTAAGAGTAAAGGGCTATCCTATCGGAGTTTTCCAGGGAGCGAACAAAGTCTGCAATCGCGTCTTGCGCGAAAACGAATCCCCGGTACATGTAGTTGCTGGTGTCGAACAAGATAAACACGTTCGCACCGGCGGCCGGAGCGGCCAGCACCTCGCGGCCCGGTATCGTGGTCGTTTCGGTCGTGACTTCGCTACCGGGGGGCAGATTTTCTATTAAACTCCGGGTAGGCCCATCGCCCTCTCCAAAGGTGGCGACTTTCTCAGGGACTCCATCCTCGGTGATCGAAAAATCCTGCGGACGCAAACCCGTCACGTAATTTCCTTTCTTGTCCGTGACGGCCACGTTCAATTGAACCATCTCGACAATGACGTGGATGTTGGGTTCGTCCTGTTGAGCTTCCGTCGGGATTCCGGAGATGGACACGAAGCCTATAAATACGCTTAAAAGAAACAGAAATTTTATTTTCGCCATAATCTATCCGCCACGTAGTCTGGGTTCAGCCTATCTTCAACTGCGTTCTCTCTAAAGACACACTTCAAGGAATGGAAGGTGAAGTCTTCGACAAAGAAGCTAGCTTGCCGTTTCGGAACTCCTCTCCCGTTTCTCGCATAGCCCGAAGGACAGCCGGAAAATCTTCGGTATCGGTCGCAAAAATCTCCTGCACCATGCGGCGAGTCAATTCAGGCACCAGTTCATTCAGCGCGACCGGCGAATAGTTCATCTCATCCGCCAACCGCGCCCAATACAAATTAGTGGAATCCCATGACTCAGCCATTAACCGGCTGGAAAAACCAGCCAATGCCGGGAACGGCTTCACGTTCAAAAGTTCACTGGCATAACTCTGCGCCAGAATGGGATGCGGTACGCCGAAGTCATGCGACAAGCGGGTCCAGGAAACCTGTGTCGGATGCAGGCGCGTGAGACTCTCCAGTTCTTGACTGACTGGTCCCACAGAACCAAAATCTGTGGGAAACTTCTGTAGGAACTCGGCCGTAAGGTAGAACTCATCGGCGGGAGTCACCGTCAAAAACACCTCGGTAGGCCGATGTTCCCTCAGATCGCGCTCCACCTCTCCCAACCGCTGCGGCAGCATGCGATCGGAAAGAATTGCCAGAACTCTATTCCGCACATCTTCGTTCTCCCCGGAAACGCGCAAAAGTTCTTCGCCAGCCTTCTGGTAGAGTGCGACGGCATGAAGTTCATTCCGACTCACATCCCACCAGCGAGGCAAGACGGAGTTCGCGAGAAAGCCGGGCACCAATTCCCTCCAAATCAGGGCTTGGATGTGGTCTGGAGCGATGAAGTCCTGCTCAATCTCAGCCAGAACGTAAGGCAAATCAGCGAGCGAACCGATCAGGTGAGCGCCTCCGCCAGCCGGGCTTCCGGCCCCAAATAAACGGGGGGCTTGCCAGACTCCTTCAATCCCAATGACGGTGTCTCCCGAAAAGTCATGCGAACGCACGAGCAGGGGATTGACCCGAAGGATCTGACCGCCGGGCGGTTCGTAATAAGCGTAGTTCAGGCCAACGAGGGTGTCCCGGAGAAAGGGCGCGAGACGGCCTCGGATTTCTTCGATCTGTGCCTTGGAATGTGCTCCCTCCATTAATTTCCCGACATTCGTTTTCATCTCAAGGTCGGTATGCCGGTTGTTATAGACGCCCACGGCCCACTCCGTTCTTTCGTTGCTGGTAAAAATTGGACGAGGCATCTCGAATTCCCGGAGCTCTCCCGCAAGCGGTGCCAACCTGTCGGGAGTTGTTCCTCCGCGGTCGAGGTCATCCAGGCCTTTGCCTAGAGCAAGCAGCGTGTCCAGGGAAACAAGACGTTGTCCATCCAGGATGGAGCGCATGTGATCGGCGAGTTCCGCGTGCACTCGTTTACCTTCCACATTGTGTTGAGCCGGGCCTGCGAGCAGGCTCAGGATTTCATCTTGAGATTTGTTGGGCTC
>JBOGLB010000183.1:0-9544 GCA_050745965.1 Terriglobales bacterium
TGTTCCCAAAATTGCGGCGCTGCTATTCAGAAACGGATTCAGCAAGAAAGACATTGACGGTTTTGCAGTGGTTTCCGGACCAGGGTCGTTTACTGGATTGCGAGTGGGACTGGCCGCGATCAAGGCATTGGCGGAAGTTTTGGGTAAACCAATCGCTGCGGTTTCGTTGTTGGAGGCAGTCGCATCGGCGGGCGGCGTAGAAGGAACGATGATAACAGCTCTCGATGCGGGCCGTCAGCAAGTTTACGTTGGCGAATACGAGGTCTTATCGGGGAAATCGCGACGGATTAAAGAAAGCATACTTGCGCGGGAAGAGTTCGCGAACATGGTTCGTGAGGCGAATGTTGTAACTCCAATCTCAGAAATCGCCGCTTTAGCTCGAAACATTGCTTCTCAAGTGCAAATCATCGCCGCTCCTGGAATCAGTCTCATCGCAGAGATCGGATGGAAGAAAATTTTATCGAGAGACACCGTTTTGCCGGAAAGCCTGGAAGCAAATTACATAAGCCGGCCTCATGCGAAGATTTTCTCCAAGAGCGGTTCTTGAGCCGTGGCTGAGTAGGTTTCCTGAAAAAAGCCCAAGGGGAAAGATGCATGGAAAACCGCGCGGGAAGCCGCAATTTCCGCGCTATTTGGATCAGAAGGTTGGGTTCGGTGATAGTTCGTCCCGCAGTTGTCTCAGACATCCCCGCCATCCTTAGAATTGAACAGCAAACGGAGGGCGCTGCTCACTGGACGGAAGAAAAATATCGGAAAATATTCGAAACTGAGGTCCCGCGCCGGGTCGTGCTGGTGGCGGAGGATGAATTGGGAGTGCACGGTTTTGGAGTCATCCAATTGCTGGACCAGGAATGTGAGGTTGAAAATCTGGCTGTACTCCCCGAAATACGGCGGCGGGGCGTTGGAAAGCAGCTTCTAGGCAGTTTGATCAATCTGGCTCGAAACCACGGTGCCGCGACAATTTTCCTGGAAGTACGCGAACAAAATCAAGCCGCAAGATCGCTGTATAATAAGCTAGGATTCACCGAAGGCGGATGGCGCAAAGGTTATTATCACAACCCTGATGAGGATGCAATCCTGTATCGGCTTTAGTTCGCAATGAAAACCTTCCCGGCGTGGTACCTTAACCAGGCGGTTTCCCTTAGGCGATCAGTTTTTCGTTGAAGCGTTCTGGATCGTATGATAGCGTAGCCGACTATGAAATCCCCCAAGGAGGTCTACTGGATGTTAATTTCTAGAGACCAGCTTCTTGCCAGCGATGACGAATTCCGCAAACTGGTTCAGGAGCACACGCAATATGAACAACGCCTCGATTTACTCACCCATAAGCGCTACCTGACGGACGATGAGAAATTGGAAGAGGTCCGGCTGAAGAAGTTGAAGCTTCGGCTAAAGGACCAAATGGAAGGAATCGCGCGGCACTACAGTCAGCAGATACCCCAAAGCCAGGTCGCATAGGTACCCGTCGGATGCCTCTGAGCAGCCGGAAGACAGCGCAACTGTGCGTCCGCGAAACGCGTTAACCGACGTTTCCCCCTATCAGTCCATTAGCTTCTTGAAGCGGGTTGTAAGCCCGACCCGACCCCGCTGCACTATAATCAAAGCCTCCGATGGTTCGAGATGGTTATTATTACGCGATCCCACTCGTGGGTGCGGCAGCGCTTCTTGGTTGGCTTGCCGGCCCCTTTTGGGCTGTTGCGCCCGTATTGTTGTCCGCTTTTCTTTCATGGTTTTTTCGCGACCCTGAGCGGATAATTCCCGGCATCCCCGGCGCAGTGGTTTCTCCGGCGGACGGAAAAGTCACCAATGTTGCTCCCGTTACGATCGAAGGGATTCGATACGTCCGTATCAGTATCTTCCTGAACATTTTTGATGTTCACGTAAATCGTTCCCCGATTGCCGGAGTGATTCGAGATATCCGCTATCAAACCGGGAAGTTTCTAAATGCCATGAACGAAACTTGCGCCGAATTGAACGAGCAAAATACGGTTACAGTCGAAGGCGAGAGAGAGCAGGTTGTGTTCAAGCAAATCGCAGGACTCCTGGCGCGCCGAATTGTATTCACCAAAAAGCTCGGCGATCAAGTAGCCCGCGGAGAGCGCGTGGGCTTGATTAAATTTGGTTCGAGAACCGACGTTTTGCTGGACGCCTCGGCCAGCCTTCAAATTAAAGTAGGTGATCGGGTCAAAGGTGGTGCGACCGTCCTCGCGATCTTGAGTCCAGTTCCGCAACATGCTTCCCTGGAGACAGCTAGTCGCGCGGGCGAGGGAGTTGTCTAATGCAACTGGACCTGCCTGATATTCCGAAAAGGCGCGCGGAAGATCGTCATCCCAAACGGCTTCGCAAAGGCATGTACATTCTGCCTTCACTGTTCACGACGGGAAACATCGCGGCCGGTTTTTACGCAATTCTTCAAGTCACGCACGGAACCTTGTCGGAGCCCTGGCATTTTAACAATGCCGCCATCGCGATCGGGTTCGCAGTTCTATTTGACGGTTTGGATGGGCGCATTGCCCGCATGACTCACACCAGCAGCGATTTTGGCCGCGAACTGGATTCTCTCGCCGACGTAATCACATTTGGCGTTGCGCCGGCGCTACTGGCCTGGATGTGGGGATTTCGGGAGCTTCCCCCCGGGGTGCTCTCGTCAACGGAAATGGCCGGCAAAATGGCGCAGTTTGGCGCGATTGCCAGCTTTCTTTTCCTGATTGCCGGAGCCAGCCGTCTCGCTCGATTCAACATCAGTACGAATCCGCAACCGCTGAACCCCGGGCGTCCGGGAAAGAAATATTTTGTGGGCATGCCAATTCCCGCGGGTGCTGGTGTTATCGCCGCTGTCGTTCACTTCTCCGGAGGCGAGCCACTGGTGTGGTGGGGCAGCGCCATTACCTGGATGTTCATCGTTGTCGTGACGGCATATTTCATGGTCAGCACCTGGCGCTTTTATAGCTTCAAGGATATTGACTTTCGCTCGCGCCAGCCCTTCCGCCTGATTGTCTTGTTTGGCCTTTTGTTTGCCGCGATCTGGTTTTTCTCGCGCCCCGTCCTCTTCGTATTGGCACTGACCTACATGGCATCCGGCGTGTTCTGGCGGTTGCAATGGATATTCAGGCGTAGAGGTAACCGGCCTCCTCCGCCGACGTACAAAGAGGCCTCGCAGATCCCATGAGTTCTAACTTTAAGAGTGTGGCTCTTCCACACGCCGAAGCAATTCGAAGCAGCAACTCCTACCGGGTCGCAATTGTGGGCGCTGGAAGCCTGAAGGGAAAGGAAGTGGCCGAGGTACTAAATGACCGCAATTTCCCTTCGCTCGATGTGAAGCTGCTTGATGATGACGAATCGCTTGGGAAACTTGAGGCGATGAAAGATGAGGTCACATTCATTCAGAGCGTCCGCCCGGAGCAATTCGACAATATTGATTTCACTTTTTTCGCGTCTGAGCCGGAAGCCGCCCGCGCTAATTGGAAAGCCGCGCGCAAAGCCGGCAGCGACATTATTGATCTTTCTTTTGGCTTGGAGGACGAGCCAGGTGTGACGGTGCGTTCGCCCTGGGTCGAGCGTCAGCTTAAACTGCCCTTCACACCGGGATTGCAGCCCGCGCCGGCGGTGATTGCTCATCCAGCAGCGGTCGTCCTGGCGCTGATTGTACTGAGAGCGCAAAGTGCAGGCGAACTGAAGCACGCCGCTGCCACGGTATTCGCGCCCGCTTCGGAGCACGGTCAAAAAGGAATGGACGAACTGCACGAGCAGACTATTAATCTGCTTTCGTTCCAGCCATTGCCAACCGCCGTATTTGACGTGCAGGTGGCGTTCAACATGGTTGCGCGTTACGGTGCGCAATCTGCAAGGCCACTTTCCGGCGTACGCGAACGCATTCTCAAGCACTACCGGCAAATTGTGGGCAAACATGCATTGGCCCCGTCGCTGTTCGTATTACAGGCGCCAATCTTCCATGGACATGCTTTCGCGGTCCACATTCAAACCGGAACCGTTGTTGATATCGCGAAGATTACGGCCGCTCTTAGCGGCGATCATTTCACCATAACGGGCTCAACCGATGAGGCTCCCAGCAACGTGAATGTCGCCGGGCAGGCAAGCGTTTTGGTTTCGATTGTCCCAGACGAGAACGATAAGAGCAGCTACTGGTTGTGGGCGGCTTCCGACAATTTGCGTATCGCCGCCATCACGGCCGTTGAATGTGCGGAGAGCATGACCGCCGCACGGCCTCGCGGGAAGATTCAATGAAGCGAGGGCTGATGCTTGCACTGATGTGCATGCTGACGGCTGGATGCGGATATCACACCGCAGGGAAGGTGAACACCCTGCCGGATAAAATTCATACGATTGCGGTCCCTGCCTTCGTCAATCAGACTCAGACGTATAAAATTGAGCAGCGGCTGACGGCGGCGGTAGTGCAGGAATTAGTGACGCGGACGACATACCATATTGTGAATGAATCGAGCGACGCGGCCGATGCGACCCTTCAGGGAACTGTGCTTTCGACTTATACTACGCCGCTGACTTACGATTCCCGCACGGGACGCGCTGCCAGTGTGCTGGTGATTGTCCACATGAAGGTTCTGCTGAAAGATAAGCGCGGCAATATTCTTTTTCAAAATCCCTCATACTTATTTCGCGAGCAATACCAGGTGACCAGCGATCTGAATACGTTCTTCGAAGAAGATTCTCCGGCATTTGAACGGTTGTCTCGGGATTTTGCGCGGACGCTGGTCTCAAACATCCTGGAGGGTTTCTGATGCGCGCCTTCGCGCAGACAGACCGGTTCGTCTCTGATGTGCAGGGACATACATTGCGGCCGGTATATGTTTTTGTGGGGGATGAAGTCTTTTTTCGCAAGCGGTGCCGCGAGGCGATACTGAAGCATCTGGTGCCAGCGGACTTGCGGGATTTCAGCGTTTTTGACTTTGATTTGGCCGAAACCGATCTGGTGGAAATTCTTGACCGCGCTCGTACGCCCTCACTAATGGCTCCTTTCCAGGTATTTTTTGTCCGCGGCGTCAAGAACCTGTTCGGGCGCGGCTCCAACGACAGCAAACTCGCGGCCATCGAAGAATACGCAAAGGATCCGAATCCAGATGCGGTGCTGATATTTGTCGCCGATCACATCAGCATTCCCGCCGACGCGCGCCGTATGGACATGACCGACAAAGACCGCTATGGGCGCATTCGAGAATCCATGGGCCAGTATTGCGCGATCGTCGAACTGGCACGAGTAGAAGAGGGCGAAGCGATCCGTTGGCTGACGGAATACTGTTCCGCTCAGCAGATAAAGATTGATGCGGACGCCGCCCGCGAACTCGTGGACGCGCTCGGCGGCGACATGATGATGATTTCGAATGAACTCGAAAAGCTAAGCCTGTATGTGGGCGAGAAAAAGCGAATTACGCTCGGCGATGTAGAGACTATGGTACTGGCCGCGAAGCAAAGATCTTTGTACGAGCTTACGGACGCAATTTCAGCCAAGGACCGGGTCCGCGCTTTGCAGATGCTGGACGCGATCCTGACCACCGGAGATGGAGATGAAGCCGCCATCGGTCACCTCTATATGTTGGCGAAAACCTTCCGTCAGATGCTGGTGATTCTTGAGCGCAATGTGCGCGACCAGCGCATGTTGTGGGCAGCGTTGTGGCAGGGCTTTCGCGTTCCTCCATTTGCCGCCGATGACATCATCAAACAGGCGCGGCGGTATAAATCAAAGCGCGAACTCACGCGGGCGATTCGGCTGGTGGCGAAAACCGATCTCGCTCTGCGTTCAAATCCTCCCAGCAAACGCATGGTCATGGAAAAGCTCGTCCTTGATTTGACCGCAGAACCAAAGGTCGAGTCTGCGGACTGGATGCAGGAAGAATTGCCGGTATGAACTTTCCCTGTATGAACTTTCAATGACCACACACAGATTGCTGCAAGAGCTGATCAGCTGGGCGTGGATTATCTTTGCCGTAATTTGGCTGCTCGCCGCTCTGAAAACAAATCCGACTAGAAAAGCCGAGTCTTTCACTACGAGATACGGAGTCGCGCTGATCATTGTGGCAGGGGCGATGTTCTTGTTCGACGGTTCACTTCGGATTGGCGTGCTGAATCTGCGCTTTGCACCAGATGATTTTGCGATTGATGTCTTAGGCGTTGTGCTTACCTGGCTCGGCATCGGTTTAGCGCTCTGGGCGCGCTTTTACCTTGGCCGGAATTGGAGCGCGAGAGTAACAATCAAAGAAGACCATGAACTCGTCCGGACCGGTCCGTATGCTTATTTCCGGCACCCCATTTATTCCGGAGTGCTTCTCGCACTGGCCGGGGCTGCCCTTGAGACTGGGGAATGGCGCGCCGTAGTTGGTTTAGCGCTGATCCTAATCGGCTTGTCGCTAAAGGCGTTGAAAGAGGAGTCCATGCTCGGGCAGCAGTTTGGAGAGAAGTTTCAGGAGCATTGCAAACATACCGGCTTTCTACTTCCACGCTTCCGCTGAGGGGTGCTTTCTAAGCGTAACCCCGCGAATCCTGGCCTACTCGGTTCGAAATCACGCCCATACTTTATGGCCGACGTGTTAGAGTGCCCCAACAAACATGAACTGGGTACGTATTAGTCTCGCGGCACTTTCGAGTGGCGTCGTGTCGTCCATGACGGATTGGCTGTTTATGGGCGACTGGCTTTATAAGCGCTACGACCGTCATCCCGAAATCTGGCGATACCGCGGTGGTCAAGGAGAAGCGAAGGCGATCATTTGGGCGAGTCTGCTTCCGTTTCTCACGTGTACAGTCTTTGCTCTCGTTTGTGCCCGCTTACACCTGTTCTCGTACAGCGCCACTCTCAAATTGGCGCTGGCTATCTGGCTCATTGGACCCTTGCCGCTGACGATAGCCAATGGCCTCTTTGTAAAATTCAGCCTTCCTGTCGTGGTTGCGCACGCCTTTGGCTGGTTGGTCAAACTTGTGGTCGCTGCTATCGCGGTGGCCCTTATATTGGGGTGAGACTGGTTGCAGCGGAATCTACTTAAGCGCATTCAGCCGTGCGGCCAGGCGGGACTTATAACGCGAGGCGGTGTTCTTGTGAAGGACGCCCTTTTGTACAGCTTTATCCAAATTCGATACGGTATCCCGAAAAACCTGCTCCGTGGATTTCTTCTCGCCCTTAGCTAGGCTCTCGCGCAAATCTCGCAGTGTGGTTCGCAGTCGGGAGCTATTGGAGCGATTGCGCGCGCTTCGTTTTTCGGTCTGCCGTGCGCGCTTTAGCGCGGAAAAATGATTTGCCATGTAAACTTCGTACCTTTTTCTTCAGGATTTTCGATCACAGGCCGTCAGTACAAGGACTCTAACGCCATTCGATAATGTATTTTACGGTACTCGATGGGAGGGGTCAATTAGCGCGTCGTTTTCGCCGAGCCATCCCGCCGACTCAACTGCCCGAAATGTCTGTAGCCGCGAAAGCACAAGCGGCAGCAATTTAGTAAAGTGTCGCGTAGCGTGAACTGCCAGAGGAAACCTCTACTTCCATCGAACAGTTATTTGCAAACTTGTTACACCTAAACGAGAGGCCTTTACATGAGACGCGTTTTACCCGCGATATCACTATTTTTCATCGCTCCCTTAGTAGCTGAATTCCTGCTCGGGAACCTTCCCATCACGGTGCTTCCCGCTCTGGTGATTTTGGCGCCAATGTACGGTGGCGGAGCGCTGTTGATACGGGAGACGGTACGCCGTACTGGTCGAGGCTGGCCAAGTATTCTGATGCTCGGATTAGCCTATGGCCTTTTCGAAGAAGCTTTCACTACTCAAAGTCTGTTCAATCCGAACTATTTGCACTTAAATATGGGGCTCTTGAAGCCCGCCTATATCCATGCCCTCGGTATAGGAGCATGGTGGACTGTCTTTGTGCTTACCATACACGCGGTCTGGAGCATTTCGGTATCCATCGGCTTGGCGGAGGCGCTTGTCCCTGATCGCTCGACTACGCCATGGCTGGGACGCAAGGGGCTGATCGTAACCGTGGTGCTGTTTCTCGTTGGCGCGGCAGGATCAACGTTGATCACGCTTAAGGGAGACCACTTTGTGGCATCGGATACGCAACTTGCGAGTGCGGCGGTTCTGTGTGCGGCTCTGATAGCGTTAGCATCCGCCTTCCACGTGCGGCGTTCCAGCCGGGACCCGGGATACGTACCCAGCCCGTGGATTGTGGGCGTCAGTGCCCTGGTTGCCGGCGCCGTTTTTTTGATTGTTCCAAACGCATGGGGATGGTGGGCGGTGGCGCTATACCTGGTCCTTGATTGCGTCGCGACGGGCGCTGTTTTTCAATGGTCGCGCCGCAGGGGGTGGGAACTCCCTCATCGTCTCGCGCTGGCAGCGGGAGCGGCTTTCGCATATGGCTTGCATGCCTTCACCGAACATCCTGTGGTCGGTAAAAATATGACAGTTGCCCGTATTGGCAACGTTGTCTTCCTGCTTGGCCTGGTTGTGCTTGTCGCCGTCGCATGGCAGCGAATCAATCGTTACAAGCCCGAAGTTCCTGGTTAACGGCCTGTGTTGGCGACTCGGCAACTTCTTGATAGTCTTTCCTCGTGAGCCCGAAGAAACGTGTCGCGGTAATCCCCGGAGATGGCATTGGCGTCGAGGTAATCGCTGAAGCTGTGACGGTCATCCACGCCTCGGGGGCCGCGGTCGAGATGGCGCAGTTCGATTGGGGCGCTAACCGTTATCTGACTGACGGCGTAGCCGTTCCCTCTGGTGGTTTCACCAGCATGGTGCGCGACTTTGACGCCATTCTTGTGGGTGCTTTCGGCGACCCACGAGTTCCTTCCAACTTCCACGCTAAAGAAATTTTGCTCGGAATGCGCTTCCAGATGGATCTTTACGCCAACGTCCGTCCGGTGCGGCTTCTCGATGCTGCGCTCTGCCCCTTGAAGGGAGTCGAATCCAAAGACGTAGATTTTGTCGTGATCCGCGAGAATACGGAAGGTTTGTATACGGATGCCGGCGGGGTGTTTAAGCATGGCACTCCGGATGAAATTGCGATTCAAGAGGACATCAATACCCGCAAGGGCGTCGAGCGAGTCATTCGGTATGCCTTCGAATATTGCGAGCGCCACACAAAGGCCGATGGCAGTCAGCGAAAGCAAGTCTTGATGAGTGACAAGTCAAACGCGATGACGCATGCCGGTAGCCTGTGGCAGCGCGTTTTCAAGGAAGTGGGTGAAGAGTATCCGCAGATTACTTCCCAACACATGTTCGTAGACGCCCTCTGCATGGAGATCGTTCGCGACCCCCGCCAGTTCGACGTGATCGTAACCAACAACATGTTCGGGGACATCGTCACCGACCTTGCCGCGTCTCTTCAAGGTGGATTGGGAATGGCGGCCAGCGGGAACATCCATCCCGAGAAGACTTCCATGTTTGAGCCGGTGCATGGGTCGGCCCCGCAGATTGCCGGAAAGAATATCGCAAACCCACTCGGAGCAATTCTCACGGCGGCGATGATGCTGAATCATCTCGGAATGACCATTGAGTCACAGAGAATCGAAGTCGCGGTCCTCGAAGC
>JBOGLB010000184.1:0-4968 GCA_050745965.1 Terriglobales bacterium
CTTGCGGAGTTGTAGCGGCCCGAGTCCACTTTGGCGCTCACGAATTTCTCAAGCTCACTAGTAAGAGAGACGTTCATAGATTTGGCTTCCATTTTCTCACTTTAGTTGTTCATATCAAGGATTATCAATCTTTGACATCGGAGGGTAGACTTCGATTTCTGAATCGCTTTGAAACCCCAAACAGTGTTGCAAAGCAAACGAACCCTGCCCTGCATACGAGCACGTCAGAGCCCAGGTGTTATTGACTCAAACACCCATCGCGGCCTAACATCAGCGGGCTCGATTATCATCGAAACTGATGCTACGACTTAAGATAAGATTATCCCACTCATGATCGGCCAGACTGTTTCCCACTACCGCATTGCCAGCAGGCTTGGGGGCGGTGGCATGGGTGTGGTTTACAAGGCCGAAGACACCGAGCTTGGACGCTTCGTCGCCCTGAAGTTCCTTCCTGATGAATTTGCGCAAGACCCGCAAGCTCTCGAACGCTTCCGGCGTGAGGCGCGGGCTGCTTCGTCGCTGAATCATCCGAACATCTGCACCATATATGAGGTTGGCAAGCACGAGTCGCAATCGTTCATTGCGATGGAATTTCTGGAAGGCGTAACCCTGAAGCATCGTGTGGTCTCGCATCCCATGGAATTGGGACTGCTTCTGGCGCTAGGGATCGAAATTGCCGATGCTCTCGATGCCGCGCATTCGAAGGGCATCGTTCATCGCGACATCAAGCCGGCAAACATATTCGTTACGGACCGCAATCACGCCAAAATTCTCGACTTCGGGCTGGCCAAAGTCACCGCCCACAACTTCCTAGATCCTTCGGAAGTCACGGCGGGCGCCACGGTTGGCGTAGCCATGGAACATCTCACGTCTCCAGGCGCAGCGTTGGGCACAGTCGCATATATGAGTCCCGAACAGGCTCTTGGTGAAGAGTTGGAAGCACGGACTGACCTCTTCTCTTTCGGCATAGTGCTATACGAAATGAGCACGGGCAAACTTCCCTTTGAAGGAAACACTTCTGCGGCGATCTTCAACTCAATTCTGAACAAAGCCCCCGACTCGCCCATCCGGTTGAATCCAGATCTTCCGCCGGAATTAGAACGAATTGTCGGCAAGGCGTTGGAGAAGGATCGAGACCTCCGTTACCAGACTTCCGCCGAGATGAGGGCGGACCTCAAACGCTTGCAGCGGGATTGGCATCCGTCGTCGCAGAAAATGGCGGCGGCTTCGGGTTCCATTGCAACGGCGGTCGCGGAGCCACAGGTTGACGCCGCAAAACCACAGACGGAGATAGGAAAAAAGTCCCCGAACCGTCCGATTCTTGCCGCCGCTGCCTTACTGGCGTTGACCGCTGCCATCGGCATCGGCTGCTTCCTGATAGGTAAGCGTTCCGCTATTCCTCCAGTCCCTACTTTTCGTGAGTTGAGTTTTCGGCGCGGGGCTCTGCCGGCTGCCAGGTTTGCTCCAGACCCGCGGTCAGCTGTTTATAGCGCTGCGTGGGAGGGTAATCCCCAGGAAGTCTTTATCAGCTCTGCTAATTCGACGGAATCCCGCGATCTGGGCCTGCCTGCAACTGAGGTCCTTGCAGTCTCGCCGGGTGGGCAGATGGCAGTATTGCGCCATTTCGTGGTTAGTCCGAACCATTTCACCCATCGCGGAACAGTGGCGCAGGTTTCGATTGGCGAGGACGCTCCGCGCGATTTGCTTGACAATGTCGAAGCTGCCGATTGGACTCCGGATGGGAACTCGCTTGCCGTCGTCCATGTGGTGAACGGGGAGAGCAGGATTGAGTATCCGATCGGCAAGGTTCTCTATCAAACCGCGGGCTGGATCAGCCATCTGCGCTTTTCTCCGAGAGGTGACCGGCTGGCGTTCGTTGACCACAATCTTCTGGGCGATGACGGCGGAACCATCAGCGTCGTTGATCTCAACGGAAAGAAGCGAGACTTAACCGAGCGCTGGGCGAGCGCGTTCGGAGCCGCGTGGTCGCCTTCGGGAGATGAAATCTGGTTCACTGCAACGGCCACCGGTTTCAGCCGCTCGTTGCGAGGCGTAACAATGTCGGGGAAGATCCGCGAATTGTTAAGCGCTCCGGGGACCCTGACCTTGGACGATGTTGGCGCGGGAGGCCGGGCCCTGATTTCACGCGACGCCATGCGTGCGGGAGCTATCGGCATGGCACCCGGCGAAACCAAGGAGCGCGACCTCAGTTGGCAGGATTGGACTGTGCCGATAGACATTTCAGAAGACGGAAAACTCCTACTGTTCATTGAGGCGGGTGAAGCAGGCGGCGGCGAATATGCCGTCTTTACCCGCGATATGAATGGCGGCTCTGCCGTGAGATTAGGCGAAGGGTCAGCCACGGCCCTTTCACCTGACGGCAAATGGGCTTTGGTGCTGCGGCAAAATATGTCGCCCCCGGACTTCGTGCTTCTTCCGACCGGTGTGGGCCAGCAGAGGCCAATTTCGACGGGCAATGTGATTCCCTCCGGTGGGCAATTTTTCGCCGACTCCAAACGGCTGCTATTCGACGGACACGAACCTGGTCACGGATCGCGCATATATATCGGGAGCGTAGATGGGGCTCAGCCTCGACCCATTACTCCGGAAGGCTACGGTTTGGGATCGTATCCCCACGATGTGTCACCCGACGGGAAACGAATTGCCACGGTCACCGGTGACGGGATTGCCTTGATCCCGGTTGATGGTGGCGACCCACAACTGGTGCGAGGCTCGCAACCAGGAGAATCGCCGCTGCGTTGGGAAAAAGATGGAAACGCATTGTTGGTGGGACTGCGGGGGGATACTTCGTGTCCCGTCTCTCGGTTGGACCTTCAAACCGGCGCCCGAACACCGTGGAAAACCGTCTCCGCTGCCGATTCCGCGGGCGTCGTGGGTGTTTCATGCCCACGAATCGCCGCGGACGAACAGCATTACGTTTATGGCTACGTTCGGAACCTTTCCGATTTGTTTTTATTGTAACACCTGAAGTAGCCATATGCTCCTCTAACAGCGACCTTCTATTGTTTCAGCGCCTAAATCATCCGCTTCAAAAAAATAAAGTACAATTCACCCATGCGGAACCTAAAGGGTTTAGAAAACATTGTCACCGAACTACGGGCTGAACGGGGACACCTGATAAACAACCTTCGTAATGTGGATGCGGCGCTCGCGGTGCTTGGGAAACTCGAGGGGGGCAAGTTTGCGACGGAATCGCGGCGCACGGTATCGGTAGCTGCTCGCCGGAGAATGGCTGCCTCTCAGAAGGCGCGGTGGGCAAAAACCAAGAACTCATCTTCCCCGACGTCTAACGGCGGCAGTGCAAATTCGCGCCCCACGCGAAGGCTCTCCGAGGCGACCCGACGCAAGATTGCCGCTGCACAACGCGCCAGGTGGACCAGGCTCAGAGGCAAGTAACACAATTGTTCATGAGCCGCGCGGACGCGTGCGGCCGTCATGTTCATTTTCGGCATCGGAATTGCGACTCTTATGTTTACCTTTATGGTCTTTCCTCTGGTTGCCCAAGGCAGGTTCGTTCCGTTTATAACGATCGTGCTACTTGGGCTGTTCCTGGGAATGCGGCACTCGACGGACCCTGATCATGTTGTAGCGGTGTCAACCATCGTAAGCCGGCAGCGGTCTATTGTGCATTCGACAGTGATTGGCATGATGTGGGGATTGGGCCATTCGCTGACCATCTTCATGGTGGGCGCGGCCATCATCATCTTCGGCGTCATTATCCCGCCGCAGCTTGGTCTTTCCATGGAGTTTTCTGTTGCCCTGATGCTTATTTTACTGGGCGTCCTCAACCTTACCGGCGTGATGCGCTGGATCACGGAGCGCTTTACGCCGTCGCACCATCTGAGCGGCAGTCATCATGTGAACGCATCGAACTCATCTTCTACTATGCAGATAAAACCGGCGAGCGCCACTTCACGTGAGTCGTTTTGGGCAAGAATGATCGGGAATCTCGGCTTATATCAAACCGCCCGGCCTTTCGCTATCGGACTTGTTCACGGATTGGCGGGTTCCGCGGCGGTGGCGTTGCTTGTGCTTTCTACCATTAAGAGTCCGCTGTGGGCGACGGCCTATTTGTTGGTGTTCGGTGCAGGCACGATGGTCGGAATGATGATCATGACCACGGCAATCGCCATGCCGCTTGCCTACTCAAGCAAGAAATTTCGCAACGTGAATCAATTCATGACGACGACTTCCGGCCTGTTGAGTATGGCTTTTGGATTATTTCTGGTCTATCACATTGGCTTGGTTGATGGATTGTTTACCGGCCGTCCGCACTGGATCCCCCAGTAATCAGGCATGCTTCCTCGGTGTTCGAAGAGAGTTTCACAGACACGGTTAGGCAGGCTTCGGGAAAAGTGCCTTCCCGCTTAATCACCCACGGCGGCTTGAAGCCGATGTTTGGAATGAGCGTTATCGCAGCGGTGAACCGCTGCGCCACCCAAAACAAGCGCAACGTCGAGCGGTTCCGCAGGCGGTGAAGTCCGGGAGTTGTTGAGCCCCGGGCCTCATCCCACATGTTCTGCAACCCACTCTCCTGCTTCGTGAGTGCTTAAGTTTCCGCCAATGTCTTGGGTGGTTTTCTTTTGACACACTGCTTCGAGGACCGCGCCTTCGATTCTCTGTGACTCAATCGTCATTCCGAGATGATTCAGCATCATCGCCGCCGTGAGAATTGCTCCGAGAGGGTTTGCGATATTCTTTCCGGCAATCTGCGGCGCCGACCCATGCACCGGCTCGAACATGGAAGTCTTCTCTGGATGAATGTTTCCGCTGGCCGCCATTCCCAATCCACCTTGAAGAGACGCGGCAAGGTCGGTGACGATGTCCCCGAACATGTTGTTGGTCACGATCACGTCGAACTGGCGCGGGTCGCGAACAATCTGCATGCAGAGGGCGTCTACGAACATGTGTTGGGAAGTAATCTGCGGATACTCTTCACCAACTTCC
>JBOGLB010000185.1:0-6230 GCA_050745965.1 Terriglobales bacterium
CGCGCAGGCGGTGGCCGGGGAATTTCTGGCGCATGCGCAGGAAGAACAAGAACATGCGGACAAGGTAGCACGGAGAATCACGCAGCTTGACGGGCCGCCGGATGTCAACCCGGCAACGTTGCTGGCGCGTCGCCATTCTCAATATGTCGAAGGCCCCAGCCTGGTGTATATGATTCATGAAGACTTGGTGGCGGAACGGATTGCGATTGAATCCTACAACGAAATAATCCGCTACTTAGGGGAGAAAGATCCTACTAGCCGCCGGGTTATGGAAGAAATTTTAGCAAAGGAGGAAGAGCACGCTGAGGACATGAAAACATTAATTGAGACGATTTCTCACTTTGAAACGGAGTACGAACGAAAAAAAGCGAGTTGACGGATGTCATCCCTACAGGGTTTAAGAGGATGGGCTACACATAAGCCCTCATTGTTCTTTGGTTACCAGGAGTATAGGTTGGGTTTTGGTGGTTAACTTAAGAGGAAGCCACCCCCGTCGTTCTTCTGGCCAATGCGACTCCGTGTGATACGCAGCAAATGGACCCTTTTCCCACTTCGTCCCCGGATCGAGTTTTGTGGACAATAAATCAAGAACTCAGGAGATGCACAGATGAAGAAAACTCTGATGTGTGTAGGTACTATTTTCGTGTTTTTCGTGGCGGCTGCGGTCGCCCAGACTGCCACAAATCCTCAAGGAACCCAAGGGACGCAGAGCGCGTCACCTTCAATGACCCAGGAAACCAACCCCGGAAGCACTCCGGGAGCGATGCCTGGAGATAATACTTCGAACTCAACCGGAAACATGAAAAGCGAGAAAAAAATTAAAGGATGCATTGAATCTGAGGGCGGCCAATACGTCCTGCGAACCAGGCGTGGCAAAGACATCCAGCTCACCGGTGAGGACGTCTCAGCTCATTCCGGCCATGAAGTAACCGTGCATGGAATGTGGGCGAGCGGCATGTCCGGCATGTCCAACACTTCAGCGGGAACGTCTGGAAGCGCCGCGAGCGGCAAGTCCTTTAACGTAACCAGCCTGGATATGATTTCAGAGACCTGCAACTTGGGGAAAGGCAAGAACGCTGGGATGTCTAACAACAGTACTACCGGCAGCCCGACCACCCCACCTCAGTAATTGCCTACAGTTAGTGCAAAGCCAGAGCCTCGGCTCTGGCTTTTTTTCGCGACGGTGGCGCGCGGTTACCCAATTCAAGTCATTGCTGAATCCCAGGCCCTACCACCATGGCACGACGCGCCCGCCATAGAACGTGTACATCAGGTCGAACTGCAAGTGGGTAAGGTAGGGTTCGGTTTGCCCCGCGCTGGTAATGGTTGCGGACTTATTGGCGGTACTCCAATTGTTGAACAAGGCCGCATTATTTTCGAGATTAGTGTTCAAGGTTCGCCCATGCCACCAGTCGAAGCTGGCAATTGCATTTGAGTTCACCTTCCACAGTGCATAGACGCGATTCTGAAGAATATTCGTGGGCGCGCGCTGATTATTTTCCACAAACGAGGCGATCACCGCATCCTGTTCTTCCCGATGCCAGGAGTAGCCAATCTGCACGTCATTCTTATCCTTGGTTTGGCCAAGACTGAAGTCGGCGCCGTACTCTTTATTCTGACTGCCAAGGTTCGCCACGACCGCACCTCTCGAATTCAGCGGATGAGCCTCAGCATCGAGATTCTCCTCGAATTCGAGGAGTAAATTCATGGGTAGCCGTTTCACGGGGGTTCGGATCTGGTTGTCGAGAATGAAGTCTGCGTAGTTGTATCCGGAATAGAAATGAGGCAGGCCGCTTGAATCCACATAAGTCGCATTGGTCATTCCATTTGGGGAAAGCGCGCAAGGTGCATATGCGGGCAAGTTTAATCCCTTAGCGCAGCCCTGGCCCTCGCCGGATATTGGGAACGGACCGAAAGTGGTTGAGGGGGTGGATCCGGTTACGCCTGTCGTCGTGGCCTGGGTCGCAAACGCACTCTCCTGAAGAATGGCGTCAGGACGATTCCACTTCAAACTCAAGAATGATGGAGTGGCCGTCCACAAGCCGATTTGCAGCCTCGTGGATATCTGGCCGCCACGGGCGTAGGAATCCTGGCCGGCAGTGCTTTCGTTGTAAAGTAGCTCGATTCCCTGCACGGTGACGTTTCGCAACGGTCCGGAAAAATCGAAGGAGAATTTTTCGCTAAATCCTTCAGGATTGAGATCGGAATCGAATGTCACGGAGGTTCGCTGCCATGTCGAAGCGAACTTTCCACCGGTTAAGGAGAGCCAGTCGTGGGCGACGGGATTATAAGTAATGTATCCGCGGTCGAGCGCGATGGTTTTCCGGTCAAAGGCGTTGGTTAAGGTTTCATTCTCGGTCGTCGGGTTGCCCAGCGAGCCGGTTGCGATTGCGACGCCCGCTCTAAAATCTTGATTGAGCTGGCCGTCAATTCCAAGGCGAACTCGAATGCGGGCGCGATTGCGGTCCGGAACCATATCCTGATTGTAATTTTCGCCACGCACGCGCATATCTCCGCTCAAACGAAAGCGTCCCGCAATATCTTCAAGAGCGGCTAATTGCCGGGAGACGTCCTGCGACTTGGTCTGTACTAGGCCGGTGGCGACTTGAGCTTCCTCCGAAGTTGAAGTGGCCTGTTCGGCCAGACGTTGGGCTTCCGTCGCAGACTGCTGGGCTTGGGCCGCTGTGGTCTGCGCCTGGTCAGCACTGCCTTTAATTATTTGAGCGGTGGAATTCGTTGCCTGCGCAGCAGCGAGCACCTGTTGCAGCTGCGATCTCAGCTGCTCCACTTCCTTGCTCTGCTGGTTAATCTGTTGCTGTTGCGCCTGGACCACGTCTTTCAGTTGTTGGACTTCACCCTCGACGGCGGGTGGTTCCGGCTTCTTCCTTACCGCGCGCCTGGCCGTCTGCCTGGATGCGGAGGTGATACCGGTTTGCGCGATTGCCGTAAATGGCTGCATCACAACAATGACAATTGATATAGTAGAGATTATAAGGTAGCCGACTCCTGTTTTCATTGCCCGAACACTCCCGTCTTGGCTCAGTGGCTGAGCATCTGAGCGGATTTAAAGCTGTTACTTCGGATTGGTTAAGTCGGGGCTGGGGCAGCGAAAATCACCATCAGGCCACGGTGAGATTCGCTTATTCACTTTTCCCCCGGCCGTGAACTACCATCGGCAATACGCTGGCAAGTTGTTCTTTTTTTTTCTTTTTTTGCCCCTTTGCGATTTCCAAGTATTCATCGCCGATGATGTCCGCCAGGGTGGTGCTTTCCAAAATTTTGGCGGCCGCGTCACGGACCTGGAGAAAAACTTTATAAAGCGAGCGATGGCTGACATCCCGATCAATTAGACTCCGCAACTGCTCTGCGTCTCCAAAGGGAGCGAGCGGTCCATCTACAAGCCGGACAATTTCGCTTAGGTGAATGTCGGAAGGTGGGCGGCGAAGCTGGTATCCGCCCTTTGCACCGCGAATACTATCTACCATCCGCGCATTCTTGAGCTCCAGCAAAATGAGTTCCAGGAATTTCTCCGGCAAACCTTCTTCGTAGGCGATGTCGCGGATGCGGATAGCGCCCTGATTGTGGTGGCGGGCCAGCATCATCATCGCCTGGAGCGCGTATAGCCCTTTTTGTGAGATCCTCATGATCTTGTATTGTGCCATAAACCCTATCCATATACTAGTGTTTATAGACATAGAGGACATTGCAATCGAGTGGCCACTCTCACGAAACTAGAACCCTCAGTCTATCTATTTAATTTCAATGTTATGGAGCCGATGGCGCAACTGGAACGAATCCGCGCCAAACAATGGTAAAGCAGAAGTTTTCAACCGATATCGCCCTGGCATTAGTGGACCGGCATGCACTCCGGGGCTCTTGCCGCAATTCTGTTGACGGGCTACGTCATGCTGAAAGACCTCGGCGAAAACCGACGTGCCGTTTTTTGTGTGTGCCGACCGGGAACTTCTATCAGCTGCGGAGCGGGAGGGTGACCTAATTCTTGATCCGTGTCAGGTAGTCTCCCAATTTCATCGGTGTACATTTGCGGCGAAATGAAACCAGCTCTTATCGCCGCAATAATGCTGGCCTTTGTCGTTTATTTCTCTCAGAGTCCAACAACGACAAGCTGTCTTTGGGTGTTTGGAACAAATAAGACGAAGCGGTGTCTGTGTAGGTATGAAACTCGGATCGGTTTCCTTCGCCCATCTTCTTTCAACATGCGCAATCGTTTTTGGAGTTTCCCCGGGCGGGTGTGCTCATACACAACTACGACCGTACGCTGGCAGATGGCTGCTCAAGTCGCACGGAAAAAATATGATGCTGCTCACAATCCGGGCGCACCGACGCACGCTTAATGGCACACTGGTCGGCCCCAAGCGGGCGGCGGAAGATTGGCAGGGCGAGTTCAGCGGAATCTTTCTTCCCATCAGAACCCGGTCTTTGTCGGGAAAGCCCAAAGACAACACAGTCGAAATTGTGCTGGGCCCTAAGTCGGATCAGGATCGGGCTGTGATGAGACTCGCAGACAGGAACCACCTTTTGCTTGCTTTCTATCGTGGAGTCGTCCCTGACTGGAGGTTTACGCGGGCCACCGACAAGCAGCCGATTCATGTATCGACGGATTGGCCCGAATACGACGATAATCCGAAAATCGTGCAAATTCGCCAGCAGTTGCAGGCAATGGCGCAGGAGGACAAGGCCGTCCGCGAGAGAAGGTGGATCGATCCGAAGGAGATCGCTGCGCTCACCGAACAGGATAGGCAGTTTCTGGAATCCGTTTTCAAACAATACGGTTGGCCAAAAATATCTGTCTTCGATGTGATTCCGTGCAACAACTTCTGGATTTTGGTGCAACACCAGTCTCCTGCTGTTCAGGAACAGATGTTGCCCTCACTCAAGAATGTCGTCGACGAAGATGAGGCGTCAAAAACGAATTACGCTTACTTATTCGACCGCGTCCAAACTGACCTGGGAAAGCCGCAACACTGGGGAACTCAGTCGAAATGTGAATATGGACACGCCGTTCTCTATCCAGTGGACGACATGCCAAATATCGACAAACGAAGGAAAGCAATAGGGCTCGGTCCACTCGATGGGTCGCTCAAGGCTTCGGATCGGCTCTGCCAACGCGTCCGGAACTAACGCTCTCACCTGCCGTCATTCCCCCGCAAGGTAGCGTCCGATGCCGTAGCGCCACTGTTCGGCCTTTCCGAAGAATGATTGGCGCGCGCGCGCAATGAAAAATCCAAGTTAGGACACTATCCCGTGTCAGCAAGAATAAACATTGCTCACAGGTCCGGTACTTTTAGCGATTTCTGTGAAAGATACGCGTCTTCAGATCAGGCCAAAACTCTTCCCAGGCATCGGCTGCCATTCTTCCTCCGAAACCTTCGCCGGTTCTAATCACCGCATCGTGGATATTGGCTTCGCTGTGAACTCTCCAGGTATTGGAAAGGAAGTTGTTGCCCGCGACAGCGATGTACCGCGCATAGGCAGGAGCGTAATCTCCGCCTCGTCGCCGGGCTTCGAATGTTTGCTTCACCACGTTCCGGACGCGTGATTTGATCGGCTGATGTGGGAGCGAAAAATATTCAGGATCTTCTCCCCACAACGACCCTAGGCTGGCCTCCATGGCGTTGCCCGTGGAAATTCCCGTTAGGCGCATTCCGAACCGGTCTGCAAACCCGCCCCATCCAGGGCCATACTCTTTTGGCCGATCCAGTCCGGTGCCCACAGCCGCCGAGAAAACGCCGCCGCCGAGTAAATGAGAGGGTCCGGTCGTGCTGGTGATAAACCAACGAACACGCTCGAGTGAAGTTATCGGATGATAGGTCTCGTCTTCACTCCGGCGTGGCAGAGGGGTGACTAAAGAGGGCTTTTCACCTTGATCGTCGGCCTTACTCACCTCTCTGGCCGGTCGAGGGTTCGTCGTCGCAGTTTGTGCAAAGCAGAATTTCGGGACCCAGAGTAGAAGCGCCAAGAGAATGGTGACAAGGGGCTGCTTGACGGAATTCACCGCTTGACTGTACGAGCTTTCGTTATAACTCGAAATACACCTTTTACTTCATATGAAAGCTTGAAAATACTGGAGGCCGCGGAATCAACAGATTACTTCAGTCCCGGTATCCGCCATAGCTCAGGCGCTGGCAGCTTCGCCCCGTCTATCCTGAAAACATTCGCGGCAAAAAACTGGTCGGCCCTGGCTGGGCCTGAATGGAACGGTTGTCTCC
>JBOGLB010000186.1:0-3485 GCA_050745965.1 Terriglobales bacterium
GGCTTCTAGCTAAATCCTAGGAGCTACAAACTAGGAGCCAGAAGCTAGGAGCAGGTTTTTTATGCCAGAAAATGTAGGACACGTTGTTCAGATTTCCGGTCCCGCGGTGGACGTTCAGTTCTCCGAGGCGACGATGCCGCTGATATATCAGGCAGTGCGAGTAGTCAGCGATGGTTTTACCGTGCCATCGCCGGTGAACGTCATTCTCGAAGTACAACAGCATCTAGGAGAAGGCCGCGCCCGTTGCATCGCCATGGAAGCGACCGAAGGCATGGTTCGCGGCATGAAGGCCATTGATCAGGGTGGGCCGATTTCGGTGCCGGTGGGCCACGGAACCCTGGGCCGCGTGATGAATGTGATAGGCGAGCCGGTGGACAATCTTGGCCCCATCCGGTTCAAAGAACGGCATCCCATTCACCGCCCAGCTCCGTTGTTCGATGAGCAGGCAACCACTTCTGAAATGTTTGAAACCGGCGTGAAGGTGGTGGATCTGATCCAGCACTTCTTGAAGGGCGGCAAGATCGGATTATTCGGCGGCGCTGGCGTGGGCAAAACCGTTTTTATCCAGGAATTGATTAACAACGTCGCCAAACAGCATGGCGGATTCTCTGTCTTCGCCGGCGTCGGCGAACGCACGCGTGAGGGCAACGATCTTTGGCTTGAGATGACGGAATCGGGCGTGATTAAGCCCGGCGATCCTGAACATTCCAAAGCTGCGCTGATTTATGGCCAAATGACCGAACCGCCAGGAGCACGGTTGCGAGTCGCATTGACAGGACTCACCGTCGCCGAATATTTCCGCGATGTTGAGGGTGCTGACACGCTCCTATTCATTGACAATATTTTTCGCTTCACCCAGGCGGGATCAGAAGTCTCAGCTCTTCTCGGGCGAATGCCCAGCGCGGTGGGATATCAGCCCAACCTCGCAACCGAGATGGGCGAACTGCAGGAGCGCATCACATCCACCAAGAAAGGCTCCGTAACCTCGGTACAGGCAATTTATGTTCCCGCCGACGATCTAACAGACCCGGCTCCGGCCACGACCTTCGCCCACCTGGACGCGACGACAGTTCTTTCGCGGGCTTTGACGGAAATCGGAATTTATCCCGCGGTTGATCCGCTGGCTTCTACCTCGCGCATCCTGGACGCGCGCATCGTGGGACAGGAGCACTATGATGTAGCTCAGGTGGTGAAAAGGACTCTCCAGACTTACAAGGACCTGCAAGATATTATCGCGATTTTGGGTATTGACGAGCTCAGCGAAGATCAGAAAGTCACCGTCGCGCGCGCGAGAAAAATCCAGCGTTTCCTGTCGCAGCCGTTCTTCGTTGCTGAACAATTCACCGGTTCCCCGGGGCGTTATGTCAAGATCGCCGACACCGTAAAGGGATTCAAAGAGATAACGGAAGGAAAGCACGACGATATTCCCGAACAGGCGTTTTATATGAAGGGCACGATGGATGAAGTCCTGGAAGCATCGGAGAAAATGAAAACCGCGGCGTGATAGATAAACAACGGAGAGACGGGTGTCCCGCCTTCCAGGTCGCGCGAGGACGCTCCAGCGGGTACCAAGGGTTAGCCAGGAGCTAAGAAGCTAGAAGCCAGAAGCGATTTTTATGGCCGATACAATCCATCTCGAAATCGTTACCCCCGAGAAAATCATCGTTCGCGACGATGCGGAGGAAATACAGATTCCAGGCAAGAGTGGGTATCTTGGCATCTTGCCGGGGCACGCTCCTTTGATCACTGAGCTCTCTGCGGGAGAACTTAGCTATCGCAATGGCGGCCAGAGTCACAGGTACGCGGTGGCATGGGGATTCGCCGAGGTACTTCCCGACAGAGTGTCGGTTCTGGCGGAGGAGGCAGAGCGTCCCGAAGATATTGACGTCAATCGCGCGCAAGATGAAAAACACAGGGCGGAAGAGCATTTGAAGAACGGGAAGAGTGAGGATGACTTCGCTCGGGCCGAAGAAGAATTGAAAGCCGCCCAAACGCGATTGGAAGTAGCCGGTAAGCACACCTGATTGCGGAAGATATTCGCAAAACATCCATTCGGCACACTTCCGTGATAAATTGTCTTTCTTCCATCTCACCCATCGGAGCAATAAATCTGCGATGAAAAGCCTCTTGATGCCCGTGCTATTGGGTTTTTCACTGTTTCTAACCTTCACTCCGGGCTTATTAGCCTTGGTTGCGCCCGCTGCTCACTCAGCCAATGATCAAGATGCCCGTATCTCCAGATTAGAGCAGCAGACAGCTGAGGCTAAGAGTTCCGCAGATAACGCCTGGATGCTGACCAGCGCTGCGCTTGTGCTTCTCATGACTGGTCCAGGATTGGCACTTTTCTACGGAGGATTAGTTAGAAAGAAAAACGTTCTCGCCACTATGGTGCAAAGCTTCGCGATGATGGCTCTGATCACGGTTTTGTGGGCTTTGTTCGGATACAGTCTTGCATTCGGAGCCGGGAACAGCTTCATAGGCAGCCTGCATCATATATTTCTCCTGGGTGTTGGGTCTCAACCCGATCTTGCCTACTCAGCAACGATTCCCCAGCAAACCTTCATGATTTACCAGTTAATGTTTGCCATCATTACCCCCGCGCTCATCACAGGGGCATTTGCCGAGCGCATGAAATTCAGTGCCATGGCGCTGTTCATGATTCTATGGTCGGTCCTCGTTTACGACCCGATGGCCCATATGGTGTGGGGCAAGGGTGGCCTCTTAAATGCTTCGCTAGGCGGATATTTCCCGACACTCGATTTCGCCGGCGGAACGGTTGTGCATGTCACGTCAGGAGTTTCAGCATTGGTCTGCGCTATTTATTTAGGACGCAGACTTGGGTATCCGCACGACTCAATGCCTCCACACAGCGTGGTGCTCAGTTTTGTGGGCGCGTGCTTGCTATGGGTGGGCTGGTTTGGTTTCAATGCGGGCAGCGCGCTTGGTTCAGGAAGCCTAGCGACCAGCGCATTTGTCGCAACGCACTTCGCTGCGGCGGCTGCGGTAATCGGTTGGGCGGGGATGGAGTGGCTTAGAAACGGCCGCCCGAGCGTGCTCGGCGCCATTTCGGGTGCGGTAGCAGGATTGGTTGCGATCACTCCCGCTGCGGGTTTTGTCGGTCCGATGCCAGCTTTGCTGATTGGATTAATCGCCGGTGCGTTTTGCTATTACATGGTAGCCACAGTGAAGGCACGATTGGGTTATGACGATTCATTGGATGCTTTTGGCGTTCATGGTGCAGGCGGGACTCTGGGGGCTTTGCTGACCGGAGTGTTTGCGTCGCGTGCGGTGAATCCGATTTTCAAAGACGCGAAAGGAAATCCGCTGCCTTCCGGACTCATGGAAGGAAACTTACATCAGCTTTTCAATCAGTTTGTGGGCGTGGCCATTGCCTGGATACTCGCCACGGTAGGCACACTTGCCATTCTAAAGATCGTTGATATGACCGTAGGTCTCAGGGTCAGCGAAGAACATGAGATTCAAGG
>JBOGLB010000187.1:0-6364 GCA_050745965.1 Terriglobales bacterium
GAGCGAAGTGGTGACGGTCTCTCCGCGCTGCTTTCGTCCCGCAGTCTAGAGACTATTGACAGGGCACTCGCAACCGGGGCTGGATATGGCTACAATGTGTTCGTCTGAGGCGACTTGACAGAACTCAATCCCACCTCCGAATCTGTGTCTGGATACCAGAATAGGCCCCGCCGCCGCACGGTCGTTGCCTCCGGTATGCTTTGCGGCGTGCTTGCGCTCGTGGTGCTGTACACAAACCGCCGGGCGTTTTTCAGTCCGCTTGCGATCGTGGTGGTTGCCGCCATCGGATTGGCGGCGATCTTGCTCCAACTTCGCTTGCACAATCGAACATCCGGTGATGTTGTGCATCCCCCAGTGTGGCTCAACGTACTAGGAATAATATTTGCGTTAGGCGCATTGTCCGCCGACTTCTTGCGGCTAAGCGCGAGAGCAGCGGAATTCATGGCGTTAGGCGCTGTCGGCAGCTTTGGGATTAGCGGCGCTATAATCCTGCACGCATTTCGAAGAAATCGCGGCGCTCCAAAATCATGACCTAGACGATGCGTCCACTAGTCCTTCAGAGAATGGTTCCCTCCAACCCATCATGAGCGCTGACGAAGAGAAAATAGCTGCCGCCCGCGCCAGTATGCGGTTCGTGCAGGATGGAGATATTGTCGGCTTGGGATCAGGGTCCACCGCCTCCTATGCGATTCGATTCCTAGGGGAACGGGTGCACGCCGGTCTCAAGATTCGTGGGATCCCAACGTCGGCGAGGACTGCCGTTCTCGCAGAAAGCCTTGGAATTCCGCTTACTACACTTGAGGAATTCCAGGAGATCAATGTGGACATTGATGGCGCCGATGAAGTTGACCCGCAACTCAACCTTATTAAGGGGGGTGGTGGCGCGCTGTTGCGAGAGAAGGTGATCGCGTCCGCGTCTCGCAAACTTGTCATCGTAGCCGATTCGAGCAAGCAGGTTGCCGTACTTGGCAAATTTCCCCTACCGGTGGAAGTTATTCCATTCGCCCAAGCGTTAGTGGCCAGAAAGATTTCGGCTTTGGGAGCCACAGTAACAATCCGCAATCTAAGGGAGGGAAGCCCATACGTCACCGACGAAGGCCACCATATTTTGGATTGTTCTTTTGGAAAAATTCCGGACCCGCCAAAACTCGCGCAAGCACTGCAAGACATTCCCGGGGTTGCGGGTCACGGCTTGTTTGTTAACATGGCCAGCGTCGCATTAATCGCGAAAGACGATCAAGTGCTTGAGCTGAGGCGGGATTTGCGCACTACTTGATCCGTTGGACCTGCGCGGCTGTCTCTCAGTGGGAAGCAACGCTACCAGGTTCGGTTGTTTCCCCCTCGGTCGGCTTCTCTTCAATCCGTCTTTTTCCAATCGCTCTCTTTACCTGAAAGCGCGATGCAGTTTGGCAGGTGGAGTAACCGTCCGGTCGCGTCACGTCGGAGTCGCGATCCTCTCTGACAACGTGATAGCTACGAATCGTGTAACAAGTCGCGCGTTCTGTACGGCCGGGTCCCCGATCGAGTGACAAAGAGCCAACTTGGAAGTCAGGTGCGGTGGGAACTGGCCGCGATAGGGTCAGTCCTGATTCGCCGGAGGCGGCGAACGAAGAAATCGAGAGCGCGAAAAGGAAAACAACCAAGCTAAGGAGTTTCATAAATCCTCCCTTGATGCGGATTATAACGCCAAAGTCGGCACACGACCGGTCAAGAACTCATCGAAACAATAGCGGGGCGAAATTCGACAGATTGCGCCTCCACACCATCCATGTATGCATGCCTGGAGTTTCAATATCGGTATGGTTAATCCCTTTGGATTTGAGCCATTCCCGGAAACTTCGGTTGATCCCAATCAATCCATCATCGGTTCCGCACGCAATCCAGAGCACGCGCAACTTAGCGTTGGCGCTGGAATCGAGGGTAGGAAATTCTGTATTGAAGTCCTTAGTTAGGTCGCCCGAGCTGAATGCCCCAATCCACGCGAATTGATCCAGATTATTGAGGCCAGTGAGAAGCGACTCCCCGCCTCCCATCGAGAGGCCTGCAATGGCCCGCGAGCTGCGATCTTCGGAGACGCGATACTCCCTTTCCACCATCGGAATAATTTCTGTAAGGAGCGTCTCCTGAAACTTACTCAAGTTTTTGGCGCGTAGCGCGTCGCTAGATCCGCCGAAACCGGCGCTGACAATTTCGGGCGCGCCATATCCCAGCGGCATCACCACCAACATCGGTTTTGCTTTTCCCTCCGCGATCAAATTATCGAGGATGACGTTGGCGCGGCACACAGCGCTCCATCCGCTTGCCATGTCACTAAAGCCATGCAGCAAATACAAGACAGGATATTTCGTTGTTCCGCAAGGGTCGTATGCGGGCGGAGTGTAAACGTAATAATCGCGCTCGTCCCCAACTACCCGTGATTTATAGAAGTGGTGGTGCACCTCCCCGTGGGGAATATCGTTTTCCTCCCATGGCAAAGAGGATGGACCAGGAACATGGACCTCGCTGTGCTTAGAAAGAAGATTCGGAATCATCATCCAGTTTGAAGGATCAACCAGCGACACACCGTCGGCGATGAAAGTGTAGCCATAGAAGTCAGGATCAAGAGGGCCGATCGTGACGCTCCATATTCCCTGGTCGTCTTTTTGCATGGGGACTGGCTTTGACCCTTCCAATGCCTCCATGACCTGATGGGCATTGGGGTCGCGGAATCGAAAAGTGACGCGGCCATTGGCTGCCACGTCGGGAGAAACGATAGCGGGCGGCATCGCCGGGGGAACCAGATGCGCCGGTTGTGATTGAGCAAAGCCGCTGGCCGTGATCGCTACTAAGAGAGAAAGCACTCTTTTGGACATTGGTTCCCCGCTTCGTGTGAAAACGCGCTGAGTATACAACATCGTGTGCCTATGGGACTTAACCCGCGCCAAAAACTCCAGACTGTAAAACCGCATCGAACCTGCTGCATTATGCTTACAAGTTCCCAATTCGCAGGAATGTCCGCTGCCCATTAGCCTCCAAGTCGTATGGTTGTTTGTTCTCGCGATACCGGTTGCCTCGGTAGCGTGGACGATCACCCACGAGGAAATATTCCGTGAGTCTCGCGAATATTGCCAGGGACGATGCAAGAATGCCCGCAATATTTTCGAGCGGAAATTCTTTTATCTCTTTACCTGCGAATTTTGCTTCAGTCACTATGTGGCAATCTTGTTTCTGATCCTCACTCGGTTCAAACTTCTTTATGCGGATTGGCGCGGTTATTTTCTCGCGATCTTTGCGCTGGTATGGGTTTCAAACATTTATATGAGCATTTATAACCGGCTCAGACTGGATATCCAAAGCGAGAGAATAGAGTTGAAAGTTAAAGAGAAAGACGTCGAGGAGCAGAAGAAAGCCGCTTGAGTAAATTTGGTAATTTCGGTAGTTGAGTAATTTCACGCGCTTCCTACTTTTTCTGCAATTCATCGAGCGCGGCAAGCACTTCTCCGCTGTGCTTGTTGGGATTAACGCTGGTATATTCGCGAGCGATCTTCCCTTCGGGATCAATAATGAAAGTGCGGCGGGCGGCAACCTTTGCAATTCCGAAATTCATCAGTGATCTGTAAGCGGCGGAAGCTTTATGATCGGTATCCGCCAGCAACTTAAAGTTCAGGCATTCTTTGGCGCAGAACTCTTTGTGTGAATTCGCGCTGTCCGCGCTCACGCCGATCACTACTGCGTTCTTCGTCGCATACTGACCCTGATCGCGTTGAAAATTGTGAGCCTCAATCGTGCATCCGCTCGTGAAGTCTTTGGGATAGAAATAGAGCACGACCCACTTGGAACGGTAATCGCTAAGTCTCACCGGTGTGCCATCCTCGGCAGGAAGAGAGAAATCGGGGGCGGTGTTTCCGACTCGGGGCACGTGACGAGCAAACGCGTGCCGCGCGATAACTGCGATCGCAGCCAATATCGAAAGCAGAACTATCCAGAAACGCATAAGATCATCCTCGGAAAGCGCAGGCTATCTCACGCGGCAATGTATGTCCAGCGACGGTTTGTCATTCTGTTGACGGGATTCGACGCAAATAGCATTGGTTCGAAAAAACGTCGCCTGATTCACTTAATGCGGCATTTTGGAAAACAACCAAAGAAGTAGTCCGAAAAGGGAAAGCGTCGCTACACTACAACAGATCGAGATGACGGAAACCAAAGAACGTATGAGATGCCCCCGAGAAAGGACGCGAAACAGCAGGATAATAGCCGCCACTTCGAAGATTAGCGTGAGGCACACGCCCAACGTCAAATATGATTCCGCAAGTCCACCAGCCAACGCTCCCAATCCAATGGCCTTAGACGATGAAAGGTCCTTAAAGCCTCGCAGGAGGGAAACTATGAGCGGAACCGTGGGGATCCATGCCAGCAAAACGCCCCAAAGAAATCGCTTCTGGTAGCGTTTGTCCGTTTCGGTCTGTAAGTTTTCGATCACGGTTAGGATGGCGATCCAGCCTTGATCTCCGTAGCCTTTCCGTTTACATAAGTTACCTTCAGCGGCTTTTCACCATTCGCGTAGTCCAGGGTCTTCTCAGTCTCGTCACCACCGCCTTCCGGCACTCCCAATCCGATTGCGAAATCCGCTTGCAATTCGCTCATTCCGGGCTTCACCTCATGTTTGTCAATGGAATTCCAAATATCAGCAGGCCAACTCGTGTAGAGAGTATGCGGATCCTCTATAAAGACCATGTCATTGACGTAGAAATGGTAATTGTCCGCTTGCACAGCACCCACAGGGAAGGCATAGTTCTTATTTTCCTTGGCGAATACCGCCATCACCTGCAGATCTCCGGACGATTTTGGCGGGGTATCAAGAATTACGTCTTTAATTTCGAGACGTTCCAGGGGTAGAAGCAATCCCGCTTCATGGGAAAAATCGGCATGATGGCGAACCGCATTGTACGGATAATAAGTAATGCTGTAACCGACTTTTATCCACACCGGCTGTTGGATGAGCTGCTGCCGCGCCGATTTCAAATCGTAGGGATAAAGTTTTTTCGGGGTGACATAGTAGTCAGGGTTAAGCGGCGGAGGCTGCGGTTTGTTCATCGCCCGCAAATTATCCTCGTGGCGCCGGTAAAAGATGTAGCCTACCCGGGCGCCCACTGCCAGCACCGTCACCAGCAACATGATTTGAGTTCTCTTCATTCAGGCTTCCGTTCCCGAGCGGAGCGTATTCTCAATGGAGACGAACCGTCCGCGCCGGACTAACAGGCGATACGCCCATCATCCCAACGATTAATAGGATAAAATCAAAGTGTCCCCAGCATTTTGTGAATCTCTATGGCAATCACACAAGACGATGTATTAAACGCGTTGAAGCAGTGCTACGACCCTGAAATCCCGGTCAACATTGTTGACTTAGGCTTGATTTATGAAATTCGCTTCGACACAGTGCCCGGCGACGTTCCCGAAGCTCAGCAAGATGTAGCCGTGGACATGACTCTCACAGCCCAGGGATGCCCGGAACACGTCAACATTAGCGCGCAGGTAAAGGCGCGCATCGAGCAACTGCCGGGCGTACGGAACGTTGATGTGAACGTAGTCTGGACTCCGCCGTGGAGCCCTGAGAGATTGAGCCCTGACGCCAGAAAGCAGCTGGGGATCGAGTGACATCTCCAGCGATTACCGGCTGAGCAACGCCTCGTACCAGTCCGAACCCCGGCTGTCCACTACGTGCGCCAAACGCTCACCTACCATTGTGACAACATCCAGATAGTTTGTTCCGCGCTCAATATAATCCGGCAGATTCTCGCGCAACTCGGCAAACTTCTCGGGATATTCAGATGCCAATGTCGCCAGCCCAACCCCGGTTAGAATCAATCCCGCGGACTTGTTCCCCTTTACAAACATAACAGCCGCCGCACTGGCGGATCCGGCCAGCAGTGCCCGCTTCCAGTATTCCATGGTTCCCTCCGATTCAGGTTCTGGTTTTTAAGTCCCTCAGAAGCCATCGACTTATGTGGACGGACCTTTGATGCACAAATCGTGCCTTTAGGTCCGCGCTAGTGTTCCGATAAAGACTCTAATTGTCGAGGGGGTCAGTCTGACGAGCCCTGTCGGTCTTTCAGTTCTGCCAGTTCTGCGTGTTGCGCACGCGTCTGTTCGGCCGAAACTACAATTTGCTTCGACTTGCGATAGACGCTTGATACGGCAATCGTCCAGCAAGGCACTAAATCTACTCCAGGGACGAGCTTGGCAAAGAATGACGGAAGAAATTCCCAGTGCCATCCAAGCAGGTGAATCATCATCGCTCCAATGCCCAAATCGAGGACATCAGCAGCAGGTGACAACGCGCCTTCCACGAATAAAGGAAAGATGACAATCTGCAATGCGT
>JBOGLB010000188.1:0-4754 GCA_050745965.1 Terriglobales bacterium
GGAAAGGCTTTACGGCGATCTCACCATGAACGCACAAGTAACAGCGCGCCCCCGAGCGGGTTGATCCGAGACTCAGCGTCTGGCCGGGACGACCTTCAACTGACGTCCATGTTTCAACCGGTGCGCCGTCAAGCGTCGCACCGAAATCGGAGCCCGTCAGGGCCACGATAGCGCCTTGGGGAAACAGGAAGCTCCCGCCAAGCAGCGTCATTTCCAGTCCAGCGGCACCCTCCGCATTACCCACCAACCGATTGCCGATACGCAACGAAATCGCATCCGCCGCCCCAGAAGGCGAAATCCCCATCGGACCGTAACCCTCTCGTCCAAGGTCCTGCACCGTGGTGAGTAGCCCTGGAGATAGGACCTGGATCACTTTCATACATTCTCCATCTCTATTGCTGCATTGCTGCGAATTTCTCGGGCGAAATCGGAACGAACCGCACGCGATCTCCAATAGACAAAAAACTCATGCCCATCCGGTCAGGCTTAAACATCGCGATGGGTGTACGTCCCAACAATCTCCAGCCACCGGGCGTAGCAAATGGATATACTGCGGTCTGGCGTCCCGCTATTCCCACGCTACCCGGCGGCACTTTTCTGCGCGGCTTCGGCAGGCGGGAGCACGCAAGGGATTCAGGCAACTCGCCGAGATAAGCAAACCCGGGTACGAACCCCAAGAAATAGACCACATACGTAACCGAAGCATGCAGTTCAATTGCCTGTGGTGGGGTCAATCCAGTAATCTCTGCCACATCACTGAGGTCTGGACCAAAATCACCGCCGTAACACACCGGAATTTCTATCCGTCTGGACTCCGGAACCGGTACTGATTCGAGCCGGTCGAGACATGTCCTGAGAATTGCTTCCAGTTGGTCATGCCGCAACGCGAGCGCATCGAACGTGACTAACAATGAGCAATAACCCGGATGGAGGTTCCGAATGCCCGGAACCGGGTCGGACTCAAGAAGCCGCAGCAGTCTCACAACACGATGATGGGCATCGAGCGTGATCTGTTGACCGAAGTAGATCAAGAGTGATTGATCGCTCGAAAATTCAAACCGCGCGTTTTCGCCCGCAGACGTTATGATTCTCCCCGCATGTTATCGCATGTAAATCGAGCTTTTTTCCAAGGAGGCAAATCTCTGCCCGAATTGTCGCGCGCGGGAGACGCTTACGCATGAATTCTAAGAAGTAGGGCGTCGTTTCGTGCCACGCGGCTTGGATAGTCTTCCACCCTTGGATAGTCTTCCACCAGTGAAATTGCAAGCCTTGACCTTCTGGAGAACTTAAGCCAAAAATAAATACGGCCCAAGCCAGCCGCCTGGGCCGTATTTGTGAGTCGTCTAGAGGAAACGCCACTTAATGCGACACCGTACTGTCTAAAGCAGCGCCAACAGAAAAGCACTCCTTCAGAATGCAGTACGTCTCCCAAATTCCGTTTCCGGACAGTGACGCCGCTTTGACTGCGAGTTGCGGCGGTAGAGTCATGACCGTGGAGGAGGACCCTCTGAGGAGGCCATAACTCCCGAAATTTCCTTGTCCGCCGAAGCGTTTTTTAGAAACTTGCGGCAGTTCTCCTCAAAAACCACCAAAGCCGCCGGTTGCCTCTCAATCAGTCTTTTCCCAAGACATCTCAAGCTGCACTGTCGGAACTTTGCTTGAAAGCGAAAGCATCGGCAAGGGGAATCTGGTGCTCGATTGTGGAGAAGCTGTGCGATATGGAAGTTGCTTGTGGAAAGAAGAGGAAAATCGCGACCATCTCCGCAGTAGGACTTACTACTTATTGCCGCCATGGACTTACCGACGCGGCTCCATGTTATGAATATGGCGCCGGGAGCTTCTTTTGCTTGCGATGTTTCCGCATCGCCACAGCCTGATGGGTTCGGATCCGCAAAGACGATCGAGGTTTGCCCGTGCAGAGTAATACAAACCCAGCTTCACGATCTTCGGGATAATAGCTAACCGAATCTGATTGATCCACCTCGCCGCTGCCTTCGAGCCGGCCGGCGCAAGTCAGGCACCACCCCTGATGACATAAGGCAGGCAGAACCAAGTCGTGATCGGAAGCTGCATTCCAAATATGTTCCTCGGAGCCGACTTGAATGGTTCGCTCGCCTTCGGGCAGCAAGAATTGCACGTCAAAAGTTTTTGCGGATTGCGTCATCTCCCCGATTAAATCATGCGGAGGTGAAAGATAGTGAAGAGAGTGGAACCGCTGCGACTCCAAATCGGAATAGCGCTGGATTTATAAACGGTCCTGCACGGCAACAATAGCCAGGCAGGACCGAAGGGGAAACAAATCTACGGGTTGTAAAATGCAGCGTTTTTACTGTAAGGAGCGTGGCCAGGTTCGCCGCGCCGGAAGTGTCCGGAAGGAATAGATTTTCCATCCCGCTCATGGGCCAGCAGTTCGATGAACCACGCTTCGTGCTCGATTTCCTCGTTGAGTATGCGTGAGGCCATATCATAAGTTCGAGGATCTTTGCCAAACGTTATATCGCAGATGGCGATCCAGCTGCGAATCGCGCAGCGCTCGGACTCCAACAATAAGGTCAGAATGTTTACGGCTGTCGGCGGATTAGGCAGCTTTGCAGCGGCGCATCCCGCCTGATCGTGAAATTCTTTCAGATCGTTGGGAAGTTCTCCTCCGAGCTCGTAAATTCGCGGAACAATCAGTTCCCAGTGCGCCCGATCCTCCAGCCGGGCATCCTCGCATATTTCCTTGTAATCCTCGTGCCCGGCGAGGTGCATTCGAAGGATTGTGTAGTAGTAGTAAGTGCTGGCGAATTCGGCTGCCGCGTTCGCGACCAACATCTTGATTAACTTTGGGACGTCCACGCCGCGCGCGCTGATTACTTCAACCCCCACCCGCTGTGTGACGTCGCCATACTGCACGACTTGCTTGCCTTGCTCTGGCATTGCAACCTCCTGGAAGTTTTGTGAGTCTTTCTGAAGGTTAGCCCCGTTTTGTCCATAGGTCTAAGATATAGTTTCTATCAGGCTCATAGCTTTATCCTTTGAGGCCCTACATGGAAATCCATCAACTGCGTTACTTTTGCGCCGTTGCGCGGACCGGTGGTTTTACCCGCGCCGCCCAGCAAGAGCATCTGGCGCAGCCATCGCTCTCACAACAGATACGCAAGTTGGAAGATGAACTGGGCACGCGATTGTTCGATCGTTTGGGGAAGTCGGTACGCTTAACCTCATTCGGAGAAGCATTTCTGCCGCGAGCGCAGGCGATCTTGCGCCAGGTCGGGGATGCGAAGCAAGAAATCGAAGAAATGGCCGGGGTAGAACGCGGCAAACTTATTGTGGGATCCATCACAACGGTCGCGCCGTATTTTTTACCGGGTTGCCTTTCCACATTTGGGCGGAAGTTTCCGCAAATTCGAATCAGCGTGGTCGAGGAACTGACCAATGAACTTCTCGACCATGTCCATGACGGAACAATTGACCTGGCGTTCCTGGTGTTGCCCGTGCAAGGCCGGCACTTTGTCTGCCAGGAACTCTTGCGAGAAAAGCTTTATCTCGTCGTACCGCGAAACCACCGGATGGCGAAGCAAACGAAGGCCCACCTGGAGGAGATTGAAGGAGATCCATTTCTTCTGCTCAAGGACGGCCATTGCTTTCGCCAGAACACGCTATCGGCATGTGGCCGAGCCAGGTTGGAGCCGAATGTAGTTTTTGAAAGTGGCCAGTTCGCAACCATTCTGGCCATGGTCGCGGCGGGCGCAGGGGTCTCCGTAGTGCCCGAAATGGCGGCTCAGGCCAGGAAAGGTTGCCGCTTCATACCGATTGATGACGAAGACGCTTTTCGGCGAGTTGGAATTGTACAGCTTAAACAACACTTCCGCAGCCGCGCCCACGTTGCGTTCGTGAAGCATTTGCTGGAACAGGGGATAGGTAGTTAATCCGGAACTTCGGCTCTGGCAGCGCTACCAGGTGTTGTACGCCGTCCCGTCGCTCGAAATAGCCTCCGACGAACTATGCACGTCATCAATACCTGAATCTTCCTGGTCAACGGACATGATCGTCGAATCTTCCTGCTCAACGGTCCAGTCGGGCTTGTTGGTAATGGGATCGTTAGGCAGCTCCTTCATGTAACCGGCTTGTACCAGGTCGTCCAGCGATTGCGGAGCTTTTTCTTTATCCAAAGTGTATTGCGAAATAACCGACCGCAGAGTGAACAAGTTCTGCCGTAAAACGGATTCTCTGGCGTGGACAATGGAGGCGCGGTAATTTGGCACAGCCACCGCTACCAGAATGAGGATGATGCTGATTACAATCATCAGCTCAATCAGGGTAAAACCATGGCTGCGTTTGCGAAGCGACGTTGCCATTACCAGTCCTTGTAGTTCGTTCCGTCAAGCGCGGTGGCTTGTGACTTTGTGTACACGTCAAAAACGTCGTCTCCATCCCAGGAGTCAGAGTCCGGGTCGTCCTGCATGGAACGCATTCCCCACTCGGGCTTATTCGTCATAGGATCTATCGGAATTCTGCGCAGAAATTTTAGTTTTTTACCGTTAATATCCACACCGTTGACTAGCGTATCGAGATCGGGAGGATAGTTCTGTGAACCCACTTTGGTCTGAAATGCGCCGCGATCCGCGGCATCCTTATAACGATCAATGGCGTCGCGCATTTCCCAGAGATCTTCGCGCAACTCATGTTCCTTTTGGCGTTTAATGGTTATCCGAACCAAAGGGATGGCCATGCCAGTCAGGATCGTCAAGATAGTGGTCGCGACAATTAAC
>JBOGLB010000189.1:0-7340 GCA_050745965.1 Terriglobales bacterium
GAATTTGACATTGCATATTCGATTTCAGCTTTCCGCGAATGTTGCGGGACGTAATCCAAATCACATTCGGGATCGGGATTCTCAAGGTTCACCGTGGGAGGCAATATCTGGTCGCGCAACGCCAAGACGGTGATCCCTGCCTCAAGCCCACCTGCACCGCCGAGCAAGTGGCCGGTCATGGACTTGGTGGAGCTTACGGCGAGCTTATAGGCTTGCTCACCGAAAGCGCGTTTGATGGCGATGGTTTCCAGTTTGTCGCCTATTTCCGTGGAAGTTCCGTGGGCGTTAATGTAGCCGACATGCGACGGTTGAAGTTTGGCATCCCTGAGCGTGTTCAGCATGACCCGGTACGCGCCGTCCCCGTTTTCGGCAGGCTGCGTAATGTGGTGGGCGTCGCCGCTCATGCCGTATCCCACAATTTCCGCCAGGATCTTCGCGCCGCGGTTGCGCGCAAATTCCAGTTCTTCCAGAATCAGTATGCCCGCGCCTTCCCCAATCACAAATCCGTCCCGCTGCGCGTCCCAGGGACGGCTCGCCTTTTCCGGTGCGTCATTCCGGGTGGAGAGCGCTCGCATTGCGGCGAAACCGCCCACCCCCATCGGAGTGATGGCAGCTTCGGTCCCGCCTGCGATCATCACGTCCGCGTCGCAGCGGGCAATGATTTTGAACGCGTCGCCAATCGAGTGCGCGCTGGAAGTGCACGCGGTGCACGTAGCTTCATTCGGACCCTTGGCTTTATATCGAATACTGACGTGACCCGCGGCCAGGTTCACAATCGCCGCGGGAATAAAAAATGGCGAAATCTTTCGCGGGCCGCCATTCAGCAAATTGGAGTGTTCGCGCTCGATCACGTCGAACCCGCCAATGCCGGAGCCGATATGGACGCCCGTGCGGTCCGCGATGTCGTCTGTAACGGTGAGGCCGGAGGATTTCATGGCCTCATCAGTGGCTGCCAGAGCCAGGTAAATAAAGCGACCCATCTTCTTTAATTCTTTTTTCTCGACAAAGTCGAGAGGATCGAACCTTTTGACCTCGGCGGCAATCTGGCACGCGAACTGAGTAGGATCGAACTGTGAAATCCGCGCCACCCCACTCTTGCCTGCGAGCAGGCTCTTCCAAACCTCTTCCGTGGTGTTGCCCACTCCACAAATCAGGCCGATCCCAGTAACTACGACCCTTCGTCCCAACTACTTCCCGCCTTTCGCGTGTTTGCCGATATAGTCGTTGGCGTCCTGGACAGTCCGAATCTTCTCCGCATCTTCGTCGGGAATTTCGATCTCGAACGCCTCTTCGAAGGCCATAACCAGTTCGACGGTGTCGAGGGAATCCGCGCCCAAGTCGTCCACAAACGAGGCATTGGGAGTGACCTCTCCTTCATCTACTCCCAACTGTTCCACAATAATCTGCTTCACTTTTTCTTCAACGGCTGCCATTCGTTCTCCTTGCGGTTGATGGAATCGCGGCGATGATGGTCCGGACTGATGCGGAAACAACTCTCACCGCTATGTGATAAGGATAAATCGTCCGAGGCGCCTACGCCTTCACCTTCGCATGCTTTTCAACGTAATTAATTGCATCCTGCACGGTTCGGATTTTTTCCGCCTCTTCGTCGGAAATCTCCAGGGCGAAGGCCTCTTCCAAGGCCATCACCAGCTCCACTTGATCGAGCGAGTCCGCGCCCAGGTCGTCGGTGAATGCGGCGCTGGGGGTGACTTCGCTTTCCTCTACTCCAAGCTGTTCGCTGATAATCTGCTTCACTTTCTCAGTGATTTCAATTTTTCCTGTAATAGCCATTGCACCTCCCTGACACACGAAAATAACTTTGATGGAACGAGTAGTGTACTGGGCTAGGTGAAGTGATGTAAAGGAAGAGGATGGGCTTAGAGGGAGGCAGGCAAGAGCAGGACGAGAGTATGCACACTTGTGGGCGGAGCGCCGCTGTGTGCCGCGAGCCCTTTTGTTTGCGCCTTTGCCTACGGCTTTCGACGCACGCACATTATTCTTCTTTAGTGCCTTGCCAATCGCAATTGCGATGCAGTCAAAAAAACGCCGCCCATGATGGGCGGCGCGGGGAATAAGAGCTACCTATTAAATCAGCGACGTCCTCCACCATGACCGCCGCCGCGGGAACCGCCTCCGCCTCCGTGTGAGCCGCCTCCACCGGACGAGTGTGAACCATCTCCGCCACCGCCGGACGAGCTTCGCGACGAGCTATACGAATGACCGCCGCCTCCTCCGTACGAGCGTCCGCCTCCCGAATATGCGCCACGGCCTCCTCCACCGTAGGACGATGCGCTATAACTACGCCCTGCGGAGCTGCGTCCACCGGAGTTGCCTCCGCCGTAGTAGGCGCTGCGACCTCCGTAAGACGATCCGCTATAGCTTCGACTGCTGGATGGAGAGCCGCTGTATCGCGATCCGCCGTACTGGCTTCCTGAGCTGTAGCGGCCGGAATTGCCGCTATACGATCGCGCTGAATATCCGGAGTTCGCGCCAGACGAGTAACTGCGGGGCGCCGGTTGTACGCGCCCAGTTGGCCGCGGCACGTTGTTTCTGAAGCCACCACCTGAGGACATCCCTGACCTCGAGCCGTTGCTCATGGACTGCGCCGATGCCATCCCTCGATTGTTCGAGGAACTATGGCTTCCCGTCCAGCCTGCCGGAGGACGAGGCACAGACCTTGATGCCCCCACGCCGGGCCTTCCGGAAGCGTAAGACGTGCCGCCCCGTGAAGTGTTGCTAGACGACCGATTCGCGGACCCCTGACTGACACCACCCCGGTAAGATTGTGATCCCGTTCCCGCACTGGGCGGCCGCGGAACGTTCCGGCCCGATGACATTGAGTTGTTCGGTCCTCTGGCATTGCTCGAGAAACCGCGGCTTGCGGCCATGCCAGTATTCGAACGTGAGGATCCAAACGAATTGGATCTCGCAGCCGCTGGCGGCGTCATTCGGCTGATTACAGGGCGCGAATTCGCTCGCGCCGGAGCCCCGGCAGCGGGGCGTCCGGCATTGCGCCCCAACCTGCTTTGCATGGTTGGGTTCGCGTTGACCCGGTTCAATGCCGGCGCATTTCGCAATGCGTTACCGGAAACCCGGACTGAGTTCTGCCGAACTGGCAATCCTCGTTCTAGGGTGCCACGCGAGACAGCCGTGAATCCTCCGCGGACGTGCATGTTCGCATAATGAAAGTTTCCGCGATTTGCGAAGCCGTTTCGGAAGCCGTTGCGGTAGCCGTTGATGTTAATGCGGGTGTTATAGATATTGACGTTTCGGAAATAGCCCCATCCAGAGTGGTACCAGGGAATAAATGGCTCTCCCCAACCCAGCGGGCACCATCCGTATCCGCCGCCAAACCCGAAGCCGACACCAACACCCCAGCCGCCGCCGCCGAACCACGAGACCAGAGCGGGAGCGTAATATCCTCGATCCCATCCGCCATAGTAGGGTCCCGGCGCCCATCCCCAATACCCGCCGAAGCTAACCCATCGGCCATAGTGGAATGGAGCGAAACCCCAGGGAGCATAGTCGTCCCAAGTCCATCCCCAGGGACTTTCATAAATCCACTGTCCGTCGGTGTAAGGCGCCCATCCCGGGGCTACCTGATTTGGAATCCAGACATGACCGTATTCAGGCGTGTCGCGCCATGTTCCGTTGGCGTCCAGATCTTCAGAGCCGATTACGTCAGGAGAAACGTAGCGAGCAGAAACGGATTGGTCTTCGCGGCGATCGCGTACCTGGCACCACTCGTCGAAATCGTCCCGCTGCGGAGCGTTGCGAATTTCGTGTGCCAATGAATTTCCACTGCTGAACTGCGCCTGTTGACCCTCCTTCACGCGAACGCTGGGGCCCTGTCCCGTGGATTCACCCTCGCCCTGCCATACCGTGACCAGAGTGGTATCCGCATTGGGATCAACGTCGAACCGGTAGTCACCTGTCTTCAAAACTGTAAATGCCTGGTTGGGAGTATCAACTTCGTATATTTCGCCGTCATACAAATGCCTTACATGCAAGTTCATTGCGCCCTGATGTAAAGACAGCTGCACCGAGTTGTCGTTGACATTCGTGAGGGTCAAGCTGGTCTCGGACCCGATGCGAATGAGTCCGGTCCCTACATTGAGTTCAGCGCGCGAGTCTTTGTCTGCCCACACATTGTCCGCGATTGTTAAGGGACGATTCACAGAGCCTTCTACCCACTCATCGGTGCCGTGCGGCTGAACGGAGACCGATCCGGTGACGTATTGCAGACGCGCAACTCGTCCCGTGGGATCATTTTGATCTGAAGTCGCCTGATTTGAATCGGCCTGGGCCGGACTAGCCTGGGCCGGATTATCTTGTTCATAATTGCCGGGCTCAGTCGTTATTGCTGGCGCGGATTCATTGGGAGTTTCCAATGGCTGTTCCGCATCAGGTTTGCCGGAATCCTGGCCCTGATCCACCTGACCTTGATCTGGTGGAGGTGGCGGAGACGTCTGTTCCGCCAAGGCCTGATCCTGTGAAACTTGGTCTTGCTGCGCCGATGCGGTTGAAACTGTCGCGGACGAAAAGATAAAAGACCACATCAGAACTAAGAAACTCACTAAGAGTGCATTCCTGAGAATTTTCATAACCACCTCCACCAGCCAGCAAAAACTTCGTGCGCTTTCTTAACCACTCGTCCGTCGCTTCAAGCGAAGACGTATTTCTTGTTACTTGGATGCGTAAACCCCTCTTTGGCAAACAAGTTGCGGTCAAAAGCCCAACTTTAAATGGTTTGAAATCACAGAATGACAAGCCATCGTCGCCGTTAGAGGCTCTAAGTTGGGAAGTCCGCAAGGCGAGTCCCGTCGCGACGACCAAAATCGTCCACCGCACGACGATAGCCGAGTCTTGATACAATCGCCGCGCTCGCTAAAGCTGCCTCGGAGAAAGCCAATGTTTCCGCAACTGGCTCAATTTACCGATCTCGGATTGCTTTTCTTGCGGATCATGGTTGGCGTGATATTCGTCCCCAGCGGATGGAATCACGTTAAAAATTCCGATGCCCGAAGCAAGAGCATTGGTATGAGCAAAGGCTTCACCATTTTTCTTGGCGCGGGAGAGATCGCCGGCGGTCTCGGCGTGGCTTTCGGAGTATTCACGCAACTCGCGGCTCTGGGATTAATTCTCATCATGCTGGGCGCAATCCAGAAAAAGATATTTGTCTGGCACACTGGATTTTGGGGCGAAAAAAGTTCAGGATGGCATTACGATTTGATGCTCGCCGTAATGAACCTTGTGGTCCTTTTCACCAATGGCGGATCGTTCGTGTTAGAGCGTTATATCCTCCGCTAGCGTTTTGATTTCGTGGGGCCGATCCTTGCGAAGCCACTCCCTTCGCCTCAGCTTGAATAGTTGTTAACGCCTGGCCTATGATCGGCAGAAGGTTATTGGTCTCAGAAACTCTATGCGTCGTTTGACGGCCAGATTGTTGTTGGTTCTGTTGCTGGCGAGTGTATTTGCCCCCGCCGCGCTGGCACTCTCAACCCCGGGGTCGCACACCTGCTGCCGCAGAATGCCACACAGGTCCTCGAAGCAGGCCGAACTCCTAAGTCTTCCCGAATGCTGTCGTCGCGGTGACTGCTCGTTGCCTCTTTCTGTTTTTCTCTGGGGCGGCGTAGCTCGCCGGGCAATTTATTTCGTAGACTTCTCTCCAGTTCCTATCCAACACCAAGGAACACCGGTTCATCGCACGGAATCCCGCGATGCCTCACAATTCGTCCGCGGCCCTCCTCTAAACGCCTGACCATCCTGGAAGTTTTCCGAGAATGATGAATTTTGTCAGAGTAGTCATGTAGCGACGGTCGTTTATGTGACGTTCGTTTTCGCTGACAAACCCCAGGCCCCTTCATATGAAACGTTGTTCAGAGGAGGATTTATGCGTCTCACCCGCGTCGCGCTCGCAAACGTGATGCTGCTGTTAGCAGTTGCAGCGCACGCCACAATTTTCGGCGCGATTCGTGGGATCGTTCACGATCCGCAACATCGCCCTATCTCTGGTGCGAGCGTCACACTAAAAGCCGCTTCATCCGATTGGGTGAAGACCGGCGTCACAAATGCCAACGGGCAATTTAAATTCAGCGCCGTGCCTCTTGGCGAGTATGTCATCTCGGTAGCCAGCCCCGGTTTTTCCGGGCTCCGGCAAGCTGTCGTTGTTGAGTCGGGCACGGAGCCAGTTCTGCATTTTCCGCTCAAAGTTGCTGCAAATTCAGAGACTGTCAACGTATCCGCCGAGCCGGAGAGTGCTCCGACCGATTCCGCCACCCCCACGACCCTGGTGAGCCGCAACGACATTGCTAATACACCCGGCGCCGACCGATCCAACAGCCTCGCCATGATCACGGACTATGTTCCGGGGGCGTACATGACTCACGACCAGCTGCACGTGCGCGGAGGCCACCAGGTCAGTTGGCTGCTTGACGGTGTGCCCGTACCAAATACCAACATCGCCTCTAATGTCGGCCCCCAGTTCGATCCGCAGGACATTGATTATCTTGAGGCGCAGCGCGGAAGTTATAGCGCGCTATTCGGTGATCGGACTTATGGCGTTTTCAACGTTACGCCCCGCACCGGTTTCGAGGGGAATAACGACGCCGAACTGATCACAACCCTTGGAAATTTCTATCAGACCAATACCCACTTGAATTTTGGAAGTCATACTGAGCGCTTCGCTTATTACGCCAGCGTCAACGGAAATCGCAGTAATCTGGGAATCGCAACCCCGGTGGCACAAGTTGTGCACGACGCTGAAAACGGTTATGGAGGCTTCGGATCGCTAATCTTTAATCTTGACCCTTCGAATCAACTGCGGTTCGTGACATCCCTGCGCAGGGATTATTATCAAATTCCTTACGACCCCGACGCCGGCGATAGCGAGAATCAGCAATACGACAGTTCGGGGCTGCGAGATAGTGACCGTGAATCCGACGCGATCGTTAATTTTTCGCTGGTGCACACATTTAATTCAAGAGCCATGCTGACTGTCTCTCCGTTCTTTCATTACAACGACGCCGATTACAACAGTTCACCGAACGATACGCCTGCCGCGACCACAGACAATCATGCATCCACCTACGGCGGCGGACAGGTCACCCTTGCCGCTGACGTCGCCAGAAACAATCTTCAGATGGGCGTCTACAGTTTTTACCAGCACGATAACCAACGCTTCGGAGCAATCTTCAATGACAATAGCGGCAACCCTAATTTCATCGAGAGTGAACCCGCTTCCGGAAACTTGCAGGCCTTTTTCGTTGACGACAAATTCAAAGTGGCAAGTTGGTTAACGGTTATGGCAGGGATGCGTCCGACCCGTTTTTCTGGAG
>JBOGLB010000190.1:0-7943 GCA_050745965.1 Terriglobales bacterium
GTCTTGGTTTCCGCATGGAAACGAAACAAGGCGTGCTCGTTTATGCCACCGATAACGAGCCGTGGCAGGCTGAATTCTACAAGAGTGTCCGCAAACTGGCTGAGGGCGCCGACGTACTGATCTACGATTCCCAATATCTTCCCGAGGAATACGAAGCCTCGAGACGCGGATGGGGGCATAGTCACTGGAGGGAGGCCGTCAATGTAGCGATGGAAAGTGGAGCGAAGGACTTAGTGCTATACCATCACGATCCCGATCACAGCGATGTTTGTATTGATAAGGCAGTGCAAGATGCACGGAACTATTATACGAAGGTGCGGGCGGCCTCTGAGGATTTGGAGATTATCTTGTAGCGAAGTTTTGCTGGAAGCGCTCTGTTTTCTGGAAGTCAAACCTGAGCCACGAGTTCTACTCCACCGTCACCGATTTTGCCAGATTTCTCGGTTGGTCAACGTCGCATCCCCGTCGCACTGCGATGTGGTACGCGAGCAATTGTAAGGGCACAATCTCCAAAATAGGCAGCAATTCTTCAGGTGCCGATGGGATATAGATCACGTGATCTGCGGCTTCTTTTATGTCTTCGTCGCCCTCGGTGGCGAGCGCGATCACTTTTCCGGAGCGTGCCTTGACTTCCTTCAGATTCGAAATTGTCTTTTCATAACGAACCATTGACAGCTCATTTTTTGGATCGCGCGTCGCGATAATTACCACTGGCAGGTTCTCGTCAATGAGCGCGTTTGGTCCATGCTTCATTTCTCCCGCGGGATAGCCTTCCGCGTGGATATAGGAGACTTCCTTCAGCTTTAACGCGCCTTCGAGCGCAATAGGATAGTGAATGCCGCGACCGAGGAACAGAAAGTCCTGGGCTCGGACATATTCCTTGGCAAGGTCCTCACATTGCTCTTCGTGGGTCAGCAGATGTTCCAGCTTGCCCGGAAGGCGGGTTAGTTCGTGCACTGCCTCTTTGGCGGCTTCGTTATTTATAGTGCCCCGCACTTGAGCAAGATAGAGAGCGAATAAATACAGAGCAGTGAGTTGCGCCGTAAACGCTTTAGTGGACGCCACTCCGATTTCCGGACCGGCATGGGTATAGATGGTTCCCGAGGCTTCGCGCGTAATCATTGATCCCACAACGTTGCAGATAGCGAGCGTCTTCGATCCCTTGGCCTTTGCTTCCCTTTGGGCCGCGATGGTGTCCGCGGTTTCGCCTGATTGGGAAATCAGAAGCGTAATCGTATCCGGCGCGACAATTGGATCTCGGTATCGCCATTCGCTGGCGTAGTCAACCTCGACTGGAATTTTTGCCAGGCCCTCGATCGTGAATTTGCCGGCTTGTCCGGCGTGCCAACTGGTGCCGCAGGCTTCGATATTGATTTTCTTTGCGGCTTTTAATTCAGCGTCGCTGATTTCCATCTCGCCGAGATAAACGTGGCCTGTATCCTGCGAAATTCGTCCGAGCGTGGTGTCGCGGACTCCACGGGGCTGTTCGTAAATTTCCTTAAGCATGAAATGCTTGAATCCGCCCTTTTCCGCCATAATCGGGTCCCACGTAATGTGCTGAACCTGGCGAACGATGGGCTGGCCCTGAAAGTCGGTCAGTTGGACTCCGCTGGGAGTTATGACTGCGAGGTCGCCGTCGGCGAGGAAAAATAAATCGCGGGTGTGGTAGAGAATCGCCGGCACATCGGACGCGACGAAATACTCATCCTTGCCTAATCCAATCACGGCGGGCGGTCCGTTTCGAGCGGCCACAATTTTGTCCGGTTCATTGACCGCGATTACGGCGAGCGCGAAAACTCCGGTCAATTCAAGCACTGTCTTACGAACAGCTTCTTCGAGAGAAGGACGATGTCCGTTCCCTTTGTTCAAATAGTATTTCTCCACTAGATGTGCAATGACTTCGGTGTCGGTTTCGGTAGAAAACTTGTGTCCTTCCTCAATCAGCTTTTTTTTCAGAATGACGTAGTTTTCGATAATTCCATTGTGCACTACGACCACCGTTCCGGTGCAATCGCGGTGAGGATGCGCGTTCTCTTCCGTGGGGCGTCCGTGAGTAGCCCAGCGGGTGTGACCTATACCATAAGTGCCGTCGAGTGGATTGAGGCGGATGACCTCTTCAAGATTGCGCAGTTTGCCCTCGGCGCGCCGGATTTGCAGTCCCTCGCCATTGCCACACACGGCGATTCCCGCCGAATCGTATCCGCGATATTCGAGCCGCCGTAAGCCTTCGATGATTACGGGGACCACCCGCTTTTTACCTACGTATCCGACAATCCCGCACATTAATAAACTCCTGTAGCAACTTCGGTCTCGGACTTTGCAACCTACGGCGAAATTCGCTTAGTCTTGAGTGAGTTCAGTCGAACAACAGCCTGGCGTCACCGGAGTGGTTTCCAATTCTGCGTCAATCCTCAAAAGAGAAACGAAACTCCTCAATGACAGGGTTGGTCAGAACTTCGCGAGCCATTCTGCCGATTTCTGTCTCCGCCTCAGTCCGGCTCAGCCCTCCATCCAGCGTGACCTCGAAATACTTGCCTTGGCGGACTTCTTCCAAACCTTTATAACCCAGCTTGTTTAGCGCCCCTTGGATGGTTTTTCCCTGAGGGTCAAGGACACTCTTTTTGAGCGAAACGTAAACGTAAGCTTTCATGGGGATGTTGTTATTATACTTCAGGCCCACCGGAGAGAAGTCACGGCGGTAACCTGTCCCAAGGAGTCGAGTAAAGAAATCGAGAATTGCTAGCCGATTCGCGCAATTTCGGCGTCAAGATGAGAAAGTGCGCGTTCCAGCATGGCCCTTAATTGGGGATTTTGGGCATCTTGCAGTTGATGAGCGATCCGTTGGCGGCTCAACATTAGACCATCGGCGAAGCGCCGCTTCGCCAGTTCGGTTTGCGTTAATTTCTGCTTCAAATTGCTCCGAGATTCGGCGTGTTGCGCCTGCTGATCCTCAACCGACTTGCTTTCCCATCCCCGGGCCACCGGGAAATTATATCGTACAGATATTGTGTCAGAGGGCTGGTCTTGGCTGGCACCAAACGTGCCTACGCAAAAGTTTCCCTGTGCACCATCGGAAATTTGGTATATGCTTTTAATCAACGTTAGTGTTGTGCGTAGTAATATTTTGTATTGTGTGAGGGGGAGTAAAGCAGTGGATTTGTGCATATGGGCTCAAATAGTACCGTTGACCATAACGGCGAAATGCGTCGTTATGAAGCTCTTCTTCGAACGGCAGACCTAGTCGTAGGCCATCAGGAACTCCCCGACCTTTTTCGCGAGCTCGCGGTCCGTCTGCGCGAGCTAGCCGATTTCGAGCTGGCCAGTTTCTCTCTTCACGATTCCCTCAAGAACGTGATGAGGGTCCACACCTGGGAAGGATCAACCCTCACCACGACTCCCGACGAAGTCCCGATCGAGGACTCCACAAGTGGGTGGGTATGGCGCAATCAGCAGCCTCTCGTTGTCCCGAATGAGCGGTTAGATAAGCATTTTCCGGGATCCATGACGTACCTGCGGGAAAAGGGCATACGTTCCTACTGCACGCTACCTCTCACAACGGCGCAAAGGCGGTTGGGAGCTCTGGGGTTAGGCAGCTCGCGCGAAGACGTTTATGGCGAGAGCAATTTAAGGCTGCTCCGCCGGATCGCGGAATTGGTAGCGCTTGCGGTTGAGAACGCTCTGATGTACGGCGCTCTGCAGTTGGAGAAAGACCGGCTGCAAACGTTGTTGGAAGTCAATGCCACCTTGATTACCAGTATTGACCTTCAGGAGCTCTTTCCGGCAATTTCAGGATTCATCCGCAAAGTTATACGGCAGGAATATGCAAGCATTGCCCTGCATGATGAAGCAACCAATTCGCTGCACATCCGCGCCTTGGATTTTCCTCTTGCAAAAGGTCTGATCGGCGGCGAAATAATGCTGTCCTTGAGCGACTCAGTTCCCTGCGCAAGGGCTTTCAATGGGAATGAAGTAAAAGTCTTTACCCAAGGCGATCTTGTGGGAATGCATTCCACATTCGCGAATGGCATTTTGGAACAGGGCATCCGGACGTTGTGCTGTATCCCTCTGGTCACCAGAAACGGCACCATTGGCACGTTGAATCTGGCAAGCCGGGAAGACGACGCGTTCATGCTTCAAGACCTCAGCTTTTTAAAGCAAGTCGCTGCGCAAGTCGCGATTGCATTGGACAACGCTCGTGCATACCGCGAAATCGCGCAACTCACCAAGAGGCTGGCGACAGAGAAGCTGTATTTGGAAGACGAGATCCGGTCCGAGCGAAACTTCGAAGAGATTGTTGGCGACAGTCCGGCTCTTAAACGCGTGCTGGGACAAGCGAAGACCGTGGCCCCAAGCGACGCAACAGTTCTAATTCTCGGAGACACAGGTACAGGCAAGGAACTCGTAGCGCGCGCGGTTCATCGCATGAGTGCCCGTAAAGATGCAAGTTTCATCAAGCTAAATTGCGCCGCCATCCCTACGGGCCTGCTTGAGAGTGAACTCTTCGGTCATGAAAAAGGCGCATTTACCGGCGCGGTCACTCAAAAGGTGGGACGCCTCGAACTGGCGGACAAAGGAACGCTATTTCTTGATGAAGTTGGAGAGATCCCCCTGGAGCTCCAGCCGAAATTGCTGCGGGTGCTCCAAGACCAGGAATTTGAACGACTGGGAGGCACACGGACTATCAAGGTGAGTATTCGCCTCGTCGCAGCTACTAATCGCGATCTGGAAAAAGCAGTTGCCGAGCGCGATTTCCGCAGTGATTTGTTTTACCGGCTGAATGTGTTTCCAATCCGTATGCCTCGTTTGCGCGAGCGCGGCAAGGATATTCCGCTGCTGGTGCGATATTTCGTCCAAAAGTTTGCACGCCGCATGAATAAACAGATCGAAACTATTCCTACCGACACCATGCACGCCCTTTCAGGCTGGGAGTGGCCGGGAAATGTAAGAGAGCTGGAGAATTTCATCGAAAGATCGGTGATTCTTTCCGACGGCCCGGTACTGAACGTGCCACTGGCGGAACTGAGGCCGTCAAACTACGACGCGCGAATGGACGGGACCCTGGTGAGCTTCGAGCGGGACCACATTATCAGAACCCTGCGCGAAACCGGTGGTGTGATTGCGGGCCCCCATGGAGCCGCAGTGCGCTTAGGAATGAAGCGCACGACCCTACAATCAAGAATACAAAGGCTAGGCATTCAACACGACGAATACGAAGCCTGAAGATGGTCATTGCTCTGCTGACGAGTACTCGGCACCGTGCCGCCAGAACGTCAATTCAATATCCCCCAAAAAACTGATGGTAGCTTGTTTTTGGATGAAACCCTTCTAATTCTCATTGCTCTGCACGTTTCGGGTTTGGCGGCTTGATTGCCAGCGTCTCCAGGGGTGAGGTAGGAGAAGCATGTCAGTCGGCAACCATTGGCTTAACAATATTTCAGGGGTGCCGGTCCCTTCATTTCCGGTAAGGGCGCGGCTCGCTTCAGGTTTCGTTGGGGAGAAGCGAGCAAAAGTCGGAAGCACGAGCGCAGCCCATGACCATTTGGACCCTCTTTATATGTTTTTTTGCGGCCTGCAATGGCACAAACACGCCGATAGCAGTGCCGGATGGGAATTGATTGGCGCTTTGAGGTCCTGGGATCGCGGTGTCCGAGGGGTAGCCGCTGCGCTGTTGGCAAAAACCGAGCATGCCCGGCTGCTTGTCCGGGACTTGCGTCGTACCCGAAGTGGGCTCTACCGAATAGCAACAGAATACGCGACGGAAACGGGCGGTCAAGGCCGTTCAAAGGCGGTGACAATGAACACTCCGTATGGATTGGAGATGAGTGAGAATTGTGTTTCTTGCAAACTACGGAAGGGCCATTGGTTCTGCTCACTGTCTTCCGGGGTGTTACAGCCATTCAGTACGGCAAGCCATCTTAGCACCTACCCCAGCAACGCCATTCTTTTCGTCGAAGGGCAGATGCCAAGGGGCGCCTTCGTGCTCTGCTCGGGGAAGGTGAAACTTTCGACGACATCCCGAGACGGCAAAGTATTGATCGTAAAAGTGGCGGAACCGGGCGAGGTCTTGGGTTTGAGCGCGGTCATTTCCGGTACCTGCTTCGAAGTCACCGCTGAGACGGCGACGCCATGCCAGGTCAATTTCATCGAGCGGGAAGCGCTTCTAAGGCTGATGGAGAAACATGGTGAGCTAGGACTTCACTCCGCGCAGGCGTTGAGTACGGATTTCCAAACAGCTTACCGGGACATCCACGATTTGGTGCTGGCACGCTCGTCGGCGGGAAAACTGGCAAGATTGATTCTGTCTTGGACGCCTAGTCGCGAGAAGCACACCTTTAGCAGTGAGATTCGCATCCGCAATGGCGTCACCCATGAAGAGATGGCGCAGATGATTGGTGCGTCGAGGGAAACTGTCACCCGGCTGTTGAGCGATCTCAAGAAGAGGGAGCTTATTCGGCTGGAAGGTTCCACGCTAGTAATACGAAATCGGACAGCGCTGGAAGCTATGTCCGCATAGTACGGGCAAGGTCTGCAAAGACTGGATCCTCCCCGGTCGCGGACCTTGCCTTAAAAGGCTGCGGAGCTACTTTTCCGCAGCGTCAAAACGTTATAACCGCTATCCTACCCACGGCGCACACTTGAAACTCCCATTGGCATTTCTAATCCTGGCCGCAAGTGCTTCGTTTTGCATAGGCCAGTCTGAACTTCCGGCCGCACCGGAGGCAAATCCCGGCCGCCCAACCGTTTCGACGCCGGCAACCCTGACTCCGACGGGCTATCTCCAGTTTGAGACGGGCGTGCTTGGAGCCAATGATTCGCCACAATTCTCCTCTCGTCAGGGACTAGAGGAGGTTATAAAGCTATCGGTTGCGCCGCGACTTCAGATTCTTGCGGCTGACGAACCCATCGCTCATTCCTCTGCAAATGGGGTCACAGCCAATGCCACTGGAGATGTGTTTCTTGGGATTCAGGCGGTGGTCTTTGCGGGGGAAGGCGCGACACCTACGATTTCGGCAAGCTACTTCCGCCATGTGTATGCGGGACATGCTCCCGACCTAGACGTCGGAACTCCTAACAATTCGTTGATCTTTCTCGCAAGTGCGGACGTGAAGAGATTTCACTACGACGCCAACGCCATGTTAAACGAATTGAATGAAGACGGAATCCGACGCGCACAGTTTGGCCAGTCGCTTTCCGTTTCACACACTCTGGTGGGAAAGCTGTCGCTCTCCGGCGAGATATGGCACTTCACCCAGCCGTTCCTTCGCGGCAACGCGGTCGGGGACCTGTGGGCTGTGAGCTATGCGACCAGAAAAGACCTGGTACTGGATGCAGGCTTCAACCGCGGGTTGACAGGCACGTCAACTCAATGGGAAGAATTTGTCGGTTTTACGTATCTATTGCCGCACCGCCTCTGGTAGGAGGAAAACATCCAGCGTCTCCCCTTCCCCAATCATGCGCTAAAAATGAAACCCAAGCTGAGCCGTCAGCGCGCGCGGCGTTACATAGTGCGTGCCACTGAAGGTAGAGAGAAAATTGTACAGGGCGTAGTTGTTCGTTACATTGATCGCCGAAAGGCTAAGGCTCCATTTGTAGCGTTCGCCCTTGAATAGATTGTCGTCGCCTACCGCGATATCGAAGAGATTCCGTGACGCGACACGTTGCGGATTTTTGTCATCATCCTCGGTGCCGGGCGCGGGAATCGAGATCAGGGTTGAGCCATATTGCGACGGCGCACAGGTTGTAAGCGGTACGGCGAACGTGGGCCGCTGACTACCACAAAAAAGACCGGCTTGTAGTTGCTGATCGGCGGTCAGGCCCGTGAGGTCCACAGGAGTCGTTGTGTCAGTGGCGAAGGGCACTGCACCCGCCACCAGGCCGCTGTCGTAGCGCCAGTTGAATCCGAGCCAGGGTCCAGTCTTCCAGGGCTGGTATTGAATGTGCGT
>JBOGLB010000191.1:0-5799 GCA_050745965.1 Terriglobales bacterium
AAGACCGGCAACTTTATTTCATTGAGATGAATACGCGGATTCAAGTGGAGCATCCGGTAACCGAAATGGTGACCGACGTAGATTTAGTGAAGAGTCATATTTTGATTGCCGCCGGGGAACGCCTTGAAAATGTGTTGCAAGTCCCCATCGTGCATCGCGGACACGCGATCGAATGTCGCATCAATGCCGAACATCCGGAAAAGTTCACTCCATCGGCCGGGAAAATCACAGCATTCAATCCTCCGGGTGGGACGGGTGTTCGCGTGGATACGGCGGCTTATGCGGAAGGTACGATTCCGCCTTACTATGATTCGCTGATTGCGAAACTGATTGTGCACGGGAAAGACCGGGCGGAGGCAGTGTCGCGCATGTCTCGGGCGTTGGAAATGTTCATCGTGGAAGGAATCTTCACCACGATTCCGCTGCACCGAAGGATTCTCGCAGACCTCGATTTTCGCGCGGGAAACGTTGACACCACGTTTATTGAAAGATTTCTAGCGAAGAAGTGAGTTGAGAAGGCGGAACGATAAATCCTCTCTACTCTGTCCCTCCAAACAGCGGAGGGACAAGGAGGGCAGCCCTTGAGAGTAGTTCTAGTCGAGGGGCTTGATGTGCTCTCGAATCCATCGGACGATCCCGGGGAAGCGGAATTCGTGGCGGTCCATGGAGCCATAAATGAATTCGTATGCTGCTTCCGCGCTGACCTTAATATACGAACCATTGCGTCGTAAGAAAACATCGGCGGCGGTGAAGGCGATGCGCTTGTTTCCGTCGAGAAAGCCGTGGTTGTTTCCCAGAGACTCCATCAACGCGGCCGCTTCTTCTTCGATGGAGTTGTAATAGCCGGTTTGCGGCCGAAAAACTGCGGCTTCGACCGCGCCCTTGTCCCGGACGCCCGCAATGCCGCCAAACAGTTCGATTAGGCGATGTTGCATCCGGTAGACTTCCGCTACCGTGAGGTATTCCGTCATTTACTTTGCAAGGCGCTGTAGGAGGCTCCGGTTACGGGTTACCGACTGCTCGAAGGCATCCATTACCCCGGAGCGGACGAGATGTTGAGACGGCACCACATTTTGCAGGTAAAACCTGAGCGCCTGTTCAAGGACGTATCGCTTGGTTTGCCCATTCTTCTCGGCAACCGAGATAAATTCGTTATACAGTTTCGCGTCAATCTCAGGAGTGAATTTTTTTGTTTTGGCCACGTAGTCAATAGTATACATGATTTATCAATATTTATCTTGAATTCGCGAAGTTTAAAGCCTGGCATATCGCCCGCGGACGCCCGACGCTCCATCGAGCCGGCCAAGCAGACTTATTTCTGGCTAGTCCATTCGGTTTCCAGGTTTGGCGGGTGCAGAAGGGTTTGCATTACTACGCAATACTGCTCGGTTTTTTCATGTAATGCTTTTAGTTGTTCCGGCGTTGCCGCGGAGGCTGCTACATCGAACTTGAGATGGATGGTATCGAAACCGATCGGGATATCTTTTGATATGCCTAACGTTCCTCTGAGATCCAAGTCGCCCTCAACGTTAACCTCGATTCGTTCCGTCGGAATGCCCATGGCTGCTGCGACCATCTGGCAGGTGATTTGCGCGCACGCCGCCAAAGCTCCAAGTAATAAATCACCGGAGCAGGCACCCGCCCCTGCGCCGCCGACCCCTTTGTGGGCTTCCGCCTGATAGATGGTGCGGCCTATATCCACTGAGCACGCTATAGGAGCATCCATCTCGCTGCCCTTTGCGCGAATAGTGATTCGCGAAGCATCGGGGTCGTTGCGATAGTGGTCTTTCAGCGGTTTTTGCAGTGATCGGATGTCCATGCCAGCCTCCTGTTGAATTCCTCGCCGTAATGATGCTCCAGAGGTTTCCCAATGGCAGTTGTAGCGACTTCACCCTCTTGCTAGGATAGATGCCTGAGAGCGGAAGACCATGCCAAAATTTGTGATCGAACGCGAAATGCCGGGAGCGGGGAACATGTCAGACGCGGAATTGCAAAGGGCCTCCCGGAAGTCGGTTGGCGTCCTTACCGCGATGGGGCCCAACATCCAGTGGCTCCATAGCTATGTCACCGGCGACAAATTGTACTGTGTTTACCTCGCCCCAGATGAGGCGACGATTCACGAACACGCCAAGCGAGTGGGGATTCCTGCGAGTCGCGTCTCCGCAGTTCGCAGGCTCATTGATCCGTCTACCGCGGAATAGAGCAAAGTTAAATCTGCGATCCCGCCCCCTCCGGGGTAAGCGCTTCCGCAACAGCTTTTTCGATCGGCGCTGACCAACCTTCCAGCCAAGCCATCGTGGTTGCGGTATTTGTTAACGCCTGACGCGAAGAATCGAGGATTACTTCGAACTTCGCCCGTTCCGTAGCACTGAGGGGAACGCCAATGTCCCGGCGCAACGCAGCCGCCGACCCTGCCAGCCGCAGTGACCGCTCCGATTGCGACTGAGAGGCTGCGGCGCACGCAAAACATTCGAGAACCCGGGCTATTCCCCGCTTATGTTCGAGTTCGCAAAAAATCTTCAGACTTTGCTGGTAGAGGGATTCCGCAGCATGACAATTTCGCTGCTCGCGGGCTAGGGTGCCGAGATCCGCGAGAGTTCCGGCGAGTCCCCAGCGGTCGTCAAGTTCCTGGAAAATCGCGAGAGCTTTTTCGTACAGCGCTTTTGCGGCCGCAAAGTTCCCCTGATCGCGGGCTACGTCACCTTGGGAATTAAGTGACCAGGCGACGCCCGTGCGATCCCCAAGTCCCTGAAAGATAGTTAAGCATTCTTCGTAGATCGCAGATGCGCCCTCAAAGTTCCCGTTCAATTTGACGACGCTAGCCAAATTGCTCAAAGAGCGGGCCATTCCTTTTTGGTCACCTAACTCCCGCCACCGTTCCACGCCCTCTGCGAATAACAAGCGAGCCCGATCGAGGTCTCCGCGATCGCGTGCATTCACCGCCAGTGCGTTCAGGGAAACAGCAACGCCCTGCTCATCGCTCAGAGTTCGGGCAATATTCAGACTTTCGCGTGTCAAGGCTTCGGCCGATTCGTTGTCTCCCTGCTCCCCTGCGAGAACGCCTGCGGCAAAGAGCACGCGGGCGCGGGCCTTGGTTGGCGCAGCTGCTTCGGGTAGGGCAAGCAGTTTACCCAACCTGTCGCGTCCCTCCGTAAGGTACTCGTGAGTCTCCCAGAACCGAAACAGGGCAGCTCCGAGGCGCATACCCCATTCCGAGTTTCGAGTATTCGTCAGCCACTCAAGCGCGGCGCGAAAATTATCATGTTCCATGGCGAAGGTCTCGGACAAAGGGGCTTCTTCTTTGGAGCTCTTACCGGCAGCTTCTTCCTCGGCCAGCACCAGGCAATAAGCGGCGTGGGCACGTCTCGTTAGGGTGTCTTCGCTGCTTACTGCGAGTTTTTCCAACCCGTATTCGCGGATGGTCTCCAGCATGACAAAACGCGCTTCACCATTTGAATGCCCCCCCTGCTGCACGAGACTCTTGTCCACGATGGAGGACACGCCATCGAGTAAATCGAGATCAATATCCTCTTTGGCGTCGCACACCGCTTCGACCCCTTCGAGAGTGCATCCTCCGACAAATACTGACAGGCGGCGGAACAGTTTTTGCTCTTCGGCGTTAAGCAGGTCATAGCTCCAGTCAATTGCCGCTCGGAGTGTTTGTTGGCGCTCCGGCAGATCCCGGGAACCTCCCGTCAATAGTTGGAGGCGGCTTTCAAGGCGTGCCTGTAAGGAGGAGAGAGAGAGAACTTTTACGCGGGCCGCTGCGAGCTCGATAGCAAGCGGCAAACCCTCGAGTCGAGCGCAAATGTCGAGAATGGTGCGGGCGTTTTCAGCGGTAAGCTGAAAATCGGGCTTTGCGGAAACAGCGCGCTGAACGAATAGAGTCACCGCCGGATATTTAGATAACTCATCCACCGAAGGCAAGCTGTGCCAATCTGGCAGTTCTAGCGGAGGGACTGGGAACTCGTGCTCGCCATAAATGTGCAGGGGAGCCCGGCTTGTAACCATAATCTTAAGATTTGGAGCTAGGCCCATCATCTCAGCCACGATGGGAGCTGCCTTCATCAGGTGTTCGAAATTATCCAACAACAGCAATCTTGGGCCTTGAGATGAGTCCTGTAAATTTGTCTTGAGAATGTCCAACGGCGATTGGCCACCAGCCTCACGAATGCCGATTGCCTGGACGATCACGGAGGCGATCAGTGCCGGGTCGCTTAGCGGTGAAAGAGGAACGAAATGAACGCCGCCGCGAAAATGCTCAGCGAGCCTGCCAGCTATCTCAATAGTCAGGCGGGTCTTGCCGATACCACCAGGACCCGTGATGGTGACGAGGCACACATCATCGCGCAAGAGAAGTTCTCTGGCAGTAGAGAGTTCGTTGTCCCTTCCGACGAATCGGGTTCGCTGTATGGGGAGATTGGTTGCGCGGTGCTCAGCCTTCCTGACTCGATTTTCAGAGAGGCTGTCTCGTAGGACTGCAAGCTCGCGCGCGAGATCGCGGGTAGATGCGTAACGCTTCCCCGGGTCTTTGGCCAGACACCGGTCGATAGCCCAACAAAGGGGGGCTGGCGCATCGCGATTGTGGGCGCCGACAGGCGAGGGTTGCTCACGTAGAACGGCGGCCAGCGCTTCCGCTCCGGTGGCCCTCTTGAAAGGCTGTCGTCCGGTAACCATTTCGTACAAGACCAATCCGAATGAAAATTGGTCTGACCGGAAATCCGAAGGATCGCCGCTAATCTGCTCGGGCGACATGTATCCGATTGTTCCCATCACCTGGCCCGGCGGAGTCAGGAATTCCGAGGTGATCCGACGGTCTTCTGGCTCATGTTTGGGATCTTCAAGCTTAGCCAGGCCGAAGTCGAGTATCTTGACGAAACCGTCGCGAGAAACCATTAGATTTTCAGGTTTCAGGTCGCGGTGCGAGATTCCCGCCTCATGTGCCTTCGTCAGGCCATCGGCAATCTGAGCTCCGATGTCAATCGCTTTCTGTATGGGAAGGAGACCGGAGTTGAGCAGTTCACGGACAGTTCTTCCCTCGACCAACTCCATCGCAATGTAGTGGGTGGATCCTTCTTGTCCCAGTTCATAGACGGCGATGATATTGGGATGGCTCAGAGCAGAGGCGGCTCGTGCTTCCTGCTCAAAGCGCTGCAATCGTTGCGGATCGGAGGAGATTTGGGAGGGCAGAATTTTCAGCGCAACGCTGCGTTCCAGGCGATAATCGCGCGCGCGATAGACTTCGCCTATACCACCCGCGCCGAGAAGTTCGATAATCTCGTATCGTCCGAGTTTTGTACCGGCAGAGAGTGGCATGGCGAACACATTATATTCCGGGAACACCGGCTGCGATCTTTGGGGTGAATGCCTGACTTGGCTGAGCACAGTCGCTGATGATTAAGCTTCCGCGACTCTACGCGATATTGGATGTCTGGCTTCTCCCCGGCTACGGCCTTCCGAACGGACCGACCGGCGTCACGCCTGTGATACTGGGCGGGGACGCCCGGCGCTCCATCGAAAGATTACTTGCTGTTGCAGAGGAAATGGCGGCGGGCGGCGCTACTCTTCTTCAGTATCGCAACAAGTCCGGAAATGCGCGACAGATACTCGAACAGGCGCGGGAACTGAAGCGCCTTCTCGGAAATTCCGTCAAACTTATCATGAACGATCGCGCTGATCTTTGCGTTGCGGCTGGATTCGACGGCCTGCATCTCGGCCAGGATGATTTATCGCCGGAGGATGCCCGAAAGGTGACTGGCCCGAATCTTATGCTCGGAATATCCACACATAGTCTCGAAC
>JBOGLB010000192.1:0-2366 GCA_050745965.1 Terriglobales bacterium
GTGTGCGCGTCGGGAAATGATTCCCCAAATCTCGTTGTGATTGACGCCCGGATACCAGCTCAAACCGCTGCGCCCCTGCCTTTTCCCGTCGGCGCCAAGTCTCCGAAAGGACACGTAATCTCCGCCAATCGCCATTATCTTACGCTCGACGGCAGACCCTGGTTCCCGGTCATGGGCGAATTCCACTATTCGCGATATCCCGAAGCCCAGTGGGAACAGGAAATCCTGAAGATGAAGGCTGGAGGAATACAGGTGATCTCCACCTATATCTTTTGGATACATCACGAAGAGATCGAAGGGAAATTCGATTGGCAAGGGCGACGCGACCTCAGGCACTTCGTGGACCTTTGCGCCAGGCACGGCTTGTATGTGTGGATTCGCGTAGGGCCATGGGACCATGGAGAAGTGCGCAATGGCGGGTTTCCGGATTGGGTGGTTCATGCCAGTGCGACCCGCCAGAGCGATCCCGTTTTCATGGGTTATGTTCAACGCTGGTTTAACGAAATCGGTAAACAATTACACGGCATGTTCTGGAAGAATGGGGGTCCGATTATCGGACTTCAGCTCGAGAACGAATACAGTCAACGCGGGCCGGGAAAAGGCGAAGATTATATTTTCCAGTTGCGCCAGTTAGCACTTTCCGCTGGCCTTGACGCTCCGATTTATACCGTTACGGGATGGGACAACGCCGTGATTCCTTCACGCGATTTGCTGCCCGTGTTTGGCGGCTACGCTGACGGTTTTTGGTGGCGCAGCTTGGTGGATCTGCCACCCAATCCAAACTATTTTTTCACAAAGATCAGATGTGAAGAAAATGTTGCAGACGATCTTCGTTCAAAACGTCCGGATATTGATGCCATGGATGCGCAGTATCCATTCCTTACCGCTGAAATGGGCGGAGGAATGGAACTCGCATATCATCGGCGTCCACTTCTCAGCGCCGACGATACTGCTGCAATGGAAGTGGTGAAGCTTGGGTCAGGCGTCGTTCTCTACGGCTACTACATGTTTCATGGCGGCACCAATCCGGACGGGAAAGAGACAACTCTTCAGGAATCGCAGGCTACTGGTTATCCAAATGATTTGCCCGTTAGGTCTTATGACTTTCAGGCTCCGCTAGGGGAGTTCGGGCAGATGAATGAGTCCTATCGTGTACTCAAAACCCTTCATCTGTTTCTCAGTGACTTCGGAGAGATGCTCGCCCCCATGACTTCGTATCTCCCCGAGCGCATGCCGGTTAATAAAGAAGACACGACGACACCTCGGGTTGCCGCGCGCCTGCAAGGCGATCACGGTTTTATCTTCCTTAACAACTACCAGCGAACATACCCACTGCCAGAGCAGAAGAATTTGCAAGTAAAGCTGAAGCTTCCGTCCGGAGCGATGGACGTACCAACCCATCCCGTGAACATTCCCGGTGGGAGCTATGCCATTTGGCCGGTCAACCTCGATGTCGGAGGGACACTGCTTCGATATGCGACCGCACAGCTTTTGTGTAAGTTGGACGATCCGCAAACATATGTATTCTTTGCGGTGCCTGGAATCGCTCCCGAATTGTCGTTTAAAGAAGGCCAGGGTAGCTCGATTGAAACTATGGGCGCGAGAATCACGCGAGAAAACGGGCTAGCATATGTAGATCAGATTGAACCTGGATCTCGAATAGCTATCCGCATACATACTCAGAACCACACCGACACAAATGTCATTATCTTGTCGCGGGACCAGGCGTTGAATATCTGGAAGGCAACTCTCGCTGGCCGGGATCGGCTTATTCTATCTTCTGCACAACTCTATTTCGATGATGACACCGTTCATCTTTCGGCCATGGACGAATTGCAGTTCGGGATAGGGTTCTTTCCTGCGCTTGGTCACGACCCGGCCGGCTTTGTGCCGAATGGTAACAATGGAGTTTTTTCGGAGTACCGCGCTGGTATCCCACAGGTTGCTGTCGAGGCAACGGTTCACATGCTGAATAGTGCTGGTGAAGATCCTCCTCCAAAGATGGGCAGAGAGGTTGCGATCGCTCCAGACGATTCAGCATTCAAGGATGCCGCCACCTGGGATATTCAACTTCCCAATCTTGATACCGCGGGCTCTCGCCGATTCCTTAGAATCTCATACGAAGGAGACGTGGCTCGCATTTACCACCACGGCAAACTTATTACCGACAACTTCTATAACGGCACCCCGTGGTTGATCGGGCTGGATCAAATACCAGGCGAAAAGGACGAAAGTCTCGAGCTAAAAATATTGCCGCTACAAAAGAAGTCGCCGATCTATTTACCCAGCGCGGCTCGCGCAGACTTTCCGCCCGACGGCGTGCTCCTAAAGCTAAAAGATATACAAGTCATCACCGAGCATGAAGC
>JBOGLB010000193.1:0-3389 GCA_050745965.1 Terriglobales bacterium
ATCCCCGCCTGACGGTGGTACTGATCCATCGCGATGAATTGATGGTCATTTCCCCGCCGCGTCATCCTCTGGCCAAGCTGAAGTCGGCGACCGTTGCCGAGGTTGCGAATTATCCCCTGGTCATGCCCAAAGCCGGACACACCCGCGACGGCCTGGACAACCTATTCCATGAGCGTAAGTTGAAACCGCGAATTGCCATGGAGCTCGACTCCAGCGAACTGCTGAAGCGCTTCGTAGCCGCAGACGTCGGCGTTGGATTCATCGCCCGGTCCAACGTGCAAGAGGATGTCCGGGCCAACGTGTTAGCGACCATCGTATTATCCGATGCAAAAATCCGCCGCGATCTGGCACTGGTCTTCCGCAAAGATAAGGCCCTCAGCCGTGCCGCCCTGGCCTTCATTGATATCGCCGTCAAGATCAAAACCGCCGATGCCGCGGCAGTGGTCGTCGAGCGCTGATCTTGCGGCTGGGTTATCCTATAGGCGTCGAGGATGGCACATCAAAATCAGGAGAACTTATGAATTCCATTTTACGAAAATGCGGAATTTCTATAGCAAGTTTGCTTTTCGTCGCCGCGATGGTCTCTACGTCGTTAGCCGCAAGTAAGACCTACGTCGGAAAAGTGAGCGACGCAATGTGCGGCGCCCAGCATATGGAACCCGGTGTCAGCCCTGCCGCTTGCACACGTGCATGCGTTGCAAAAGGCGCCAAATACGCTTTGGTTGTGGGAAGCAAGGTGTACACGCTCGATGGCGAAGACAAAGCCTCCCTCGCTGAGCTCGATAAGATGGCTGATCAAAAAGTTAAGGTTACGGGCACTGCCGACGGAGACACCATCCAAGTGGCCTCGGTCGCTCCAGCAAAGTAAGTCGTTGACGCAAACTATGGGCCGTCACGGGGAGATCCGCAAGGGAGCACTTTTTTCGCAACCTGTTAACCCTCGACCTAGTGAACCATGGCGAATCGGGTCGCGATCGCTTCCAGCTGACGAAGGTGATTGATATCGTGTCCAGCCATCGTTTCCACGATGGTCTTGAACATCATTTCCCCGCGCTCCGGATGAGTGACTTTTTTCGCAAATGCTTCGCGGGGAAGATTTCGGATTAAAGACAGATTCCACTGCCTGATTGCCGAAAACGCCGCCATCGCCTCGGCGGCCGGATAAGACGAATATTGCGCCGCCCATCTTTCCTGATCGAATGGCTGTACCACGTGGCTATTCTCGGCCAACGTCTGCCGCAACCGGAAGGCGAAAACCAGTTCGCAATCCGCTAAATGGCAAATGATTTCGCGCGCGTTCCACTTGCCCGGAGCGGGGGAATGTTCCATGCGTTTAGTCCCCAGCGTTTCAGAAATCCGTGCAAGTTGCGTTGAAGTGGACGCCATCATTTCAATCGGGTCGCGGTCGCCCAAAAAAGAAGCATAAGGATTCAAAGCCATCGTTGAATGATAAATCGCCGCCGCCCGAAGCTCAATCAATGAATGAAAAACTTCAATGGAGCGATGGGGCGTCCCCGCCAGCCAGGTCGAATTAACGTTGGACTGCGATGGTATCCTAAGCCGTCCCTATAAGAAGAGGAGTGCGCTTTGCCGCCTGAGAAATTTCGCGTCGGCTTGATACAGATGTCGGCCACGCCTGACCCCGGCGAAAACCTGCAACGTGCCGTTGATCACGTTCGCAACGCCGCTAAGGGCGGCGCGCAGATCGTGTGCCTGCCGGAGCTTTTTCAGACACAATATTTTTGCCAGCGCGAAGATCCAGCATTGTTTGACCTTGCCGAACCAATTCCCGGACCGGTGACCGCGCAGCTCTCGGCGCTGTCGAAAGAACTTGAAATCGTCTTGGTAGCGTCGTTATTCGAGAAGCGCGCTGCGGGAATCTATCACAATACGGCTGTCATGTTTGATGCCAATGGCGAACTGCGCGTGATTTACCGCAAAATGCATATTCCCGACGACCCGCTTTACTATGAAAAATATTATTTCACTCCCGGTGACCTGGGATTCCGTGCGTTTGACACCAGCGTCGGACGAGTCGGAACGCTGGTCTGCTGGGATCAATGGTATCCGGAAGGCGCGCGCCTCACGGCATTGCAAGGCGCTCACTTGATCTTCTATCCGACCGCGATTGGCTGGCACCCCTCCGAGAAGACAGAGTTCGGAGACGCTCAATACGATGCCTGGCGCACGATTCAGCGCTCCCATGCCATCGCCAACGGTGTTTACGTTGCGGCGGTGAATCGAGTCGGCTTCGAAACCGGAAATATTCGCGGCAATTCTGCGCCCGGCGCCGGACTCGAATTTTGGGGCGGCTCTTTTTTGTGCGATCCCTTTGGACAAGTGATCGCCGAAGCCTCACACGACAAAGAAGAAGTTCTGATCGGTGAAGTTGACATAAAAAGTCTGGAAGACATTCGCCGCAACTGGCCCTTTCTGAGGGATCGCCGCATTGACAGCTACGCGGCGATTACCAGCCGTATGATTGACTGAGTTCAGGAATGCGTGCACGATCCCACCACTCATTAAAAAACAATCTCGTGGGCAAATTGCGAATGCCCGCCGAGTGGGAACCTCACGCAGCAACTTGGATTGCGTGGCCGCACAATTGTGACGACTGGCCGGGAAAATTCGAGCCCATTCCGTGGGTGTATGCCGAGATAATTCGAAATTTATCTCGACACGAACCAGTTGAGATCATCGTGAACGATGCCGCTGGCGAAAGAGGAGCGCGAAAAGTGCTACAGCGCGCGGATGCCCTGGGCGAGAGAATTCGCTTCCATCGTTGGCGCACTGACCGGGTATGGACTAGGGATTCCGGCTGCACCTTCGTGAAGCACGAGTCGAACCAAGCTGAACCGGACAGCCCCTTGCACACCACTCAGGGCACGCTTGGGCGGCTGTCCCCACCTGGTCTCGGTGCGATCAAATGGCGATTCAACGCATGGGCGAAATATTCAGATTGGAAAAAAGACGAAAAGATCGGCAGCCTTATGGCCAAAGCTGCCGGAGCGCACGAGATACTCGCTCAATCTGATAACAAGCCCGTCGTACTGGAAGGCGGCGCCATTGACATCAACGGACACGGAACTTTGCTCGCCACCGAAGAGTGCCTGCTCTCAAAAGTCCAGCAGCGCAATCCACAGATGAAGCGTTCTGATTACGAAAAATTATTCGCCGCGTACTTAGGAGTAAGCAACGTGATCTGGCTGAAATCCGGCATCGCCGGCGACGATACTCACGGCCACGTGGACGACATCACGCGCTTCGTCACTCCAGATACTGTCGTCAGCGTCATCGAATCCAATCCCAACGATGTGAACTATGAGCCTTTGCGGGAGAATATTCGCCGCCTCCGCGCCGCCACCGATCAGGACGGAAAGGAACTAGCC
>JBOGLB010000194.1:0-3704 GCA_050745965.1 Terriglobales bacterium
GATGCTGCAATGCTGCCGGCAATGGTGGGCATCCCAGGGGCAAAATTTCGAATACCGTGAGCTCATGGATCTTGCATCGCGGGCGCCCGCGTTCGGTCATCTGGTGGACCCCGACGACGAATCGTTCTTACGTTCGGTGCAGATGCCGTTGGCCATTGACCGGTTCTGCGAAAGGACTCAACAGCCGCATCCAAAGTCTCCCGGCGCTTACACGCGTGCGATACTCGAAAGCCTGGCATTCAAATATCGCTTCGTGATTGGCAATCTGGAACGCCTGATCAAAAGGCCCATTAATCAAATTCGGATCATCGGCGGAGGTTCCAGAAACCAGTTGCTCAATCAGTTCACCGCCGATGCGACGGGGAAGAGGGTGGTGGCTGGTCCTGCGGAAGCCACAGCGCTTGGCAACATTGCAATTCAGGTATTAGCGACTGGCGTGGCGAGTTCGCTGGCTGAAGTTCGCGCGATGGTGGATCGGTCTTTTCCTACAGAAGTATTGGAGCCTGTCGAAAGCGACCTCTGGAACCAGCATGCAGATCGCTTTCAGCATTACAGCGAGATGATCTATGCATGAAATTGGGGAACTGGTCCACCTGAAGGATTTGTGGAACGAAGAACAAGCCCGAAAGCTGTCCGCAAATCCTCTTGGACTCTTGCGGTATCGCTCAAACTTATTGGGCGCGGATTTGCGTATCACAAACTTTGGCGGCGGCAACACCAGCTCAAAGATTGATTTACCTGATCCTTTTACCGGAAAACCGGTTCGCGTGCTCGCCGTTAAAGGCAGTGGAGGGGATATTGGCTCCATTGCAGAATCGGGCTTCGCATTGCTCTATCTCGACAGGCTCGAGCAGCTCAAGGGACTTTACCAGGGTGAAGCTCACGAGGATGAGATGGTTCGTTATTATCCTCTCTCTGCTTTCGGGGAAAGCCGGATGGCCGCCTCCATAGATACTCCCTTGCACGCCTTTCTTCCATTTCCCCACATAGATCATCTGCATCCGGACTGGGTGATCGCACTCGCCGCGAGTGCGAATGGCAAGCGGAAGCTGGAAGAATTCAACAGGCAATTCGGAAGAAAAATTATATGGGTTCCCTGGCAGCGCCCTGGCTTCGAGCTTGCGCTCCTGCTTGAAAAGGCTGTTAAGGATAATCCTGGCATCGAAGGCATCATCCTTGGTGGACATGGGCTGTTCACATGGGGCATGACCCAGCGCGAATGTTATCTAAATAGTCTTCGCACCATAGATGAAATGGGCGAGTTCATCGGGGAGCATCGGAGGAAGAAGGGCGAACTGTTCGGCGGCCTCATTCATCGTCCGGCTCCGGGTCGAGAAAAGATCGCGGCAGAAATTCTTCCAATGCTGCGCGGAGCCTTGTCGTCCAACCGCCGTGTGATTGCGCATTACACCGATCACAGGGATGCGTTGGATTTCGCCGGCTCAAAGTGGGCGCAGGAACTGGGATCGCTGGGTACGAGCTGCCCCGATCATTTTCTGAGGACGCGGGTTTGCCCAATGTTTGTTCAATGGGACCCTATGAATGAGGACGTCAGTGTATTGAAGTCGCGCATTCCGGAACAGATTGTTCACTATCGTGGGGAGCACAAGAAATACTACGATGCGTGGGCCACGAAGGACTCGCCGAAGTTGCGCGACACGAATGCTTCCGTAGTCGTCATTCCAGGCTTGGGGTTGTTTGGCTTTGGCAAGAACAAGAAAGAAGCGCGCATTACGACGGAATTTTTTATCAATGCGATCCACGTGATGGCAGGAGCAAATGCGCTGGAAGATGGAGACGCGCCAAATCCTTTGCCACAGGCTCGACGGGCAGAACAGTCTTCGCAGTTCACGCAATTTCACAACTATGTGGCCCTGCCACGTTCCGAGGCGTTTCGCATCGAATACTGGGCTCTCGAAGAAGCAAAGCTCCAGCGCATGCCGGTCGAACCCGAATTCAGCCGCAAAATAGTCTTGGTGGTCGGAGGTGCTAGTGGGATCGGACGCGAAGTCGTACTGCTCCTCGCACGCAAGGGAGCGCACGTGGTGGTCGCGGATTTCGATCCCGCTGGAGCGGCAAAAGTTGCTGAGGCAGCGAGAGAGATCTCATCATCCGATTCAATTGCGCACACACAGGTTGATCTAAGTTCATCCATGAGTCTGGCAGGCGCGGTGAAATTCAGCTTGCTTCAATTCGGGGGAATAGACGGAGTGATCAATACAGCTGCGGTTTATCCCGTGCCGGGTCCAGATGGAGAACTGCTGCAAGAAGCATGGGCAAAGACATTCCTAGTGAACGTAACTGGGAATTACCTGCTGGCCCGGTCAGCGGAATGGGTATTCAAAGATCAGGGTCTCCCTTCAACTCTTGTGTTGACGACTTCAGCAAACGCGGTTGTGCCGAAGGCGGGGAGCGAGGCCTATGACACCAGCAAGGCCGCGTTAAATCACCTCATCCGGGAACTCGCGGTCAAACTCGCGCCTCTCGTTCGCGTGAACGGGATCGCTCCGGCAACGGTGGTCGCTGGATCAAGCATGTTCCCCCGCGACCGGGTAATTCAATCGCTTGAGAAATACAAGATTGAATTCTCCGGGACGGAAGCTACCGAGGATTTGCGAAACAAGCTTGCGGATTTTTACGCGCAACGCACGCTGACAAGACGCCCGATTCTGCCGCAAGACTGCGCCAGCGCAATTGTGTGGTTAACCGGCGGCGAAAGCGCCAGCACAACTGGACAAATAATACCGGTTGACGGCGGGTTGCGGGACGCGTTACTGCGCTGATACTCCGACAAAATATGAAACGAATCTGTTTCGTTCTGCAAGTGAGACCTGAGTTGCTCGACGAGTACAAGCGTTGGCACCACGCGGTCTGGCCGGAGATGTTAGCTGCGCTCCGCGAAACGGGATGGAACAACTATTCTTTGTTTCTGCGGGAAGACGGCTTGCTGGTGGGATATCTCGAGACCGAAGATTTCGAGCGGGCCCGTGCCGCAATGGCCGTGCGCGACGTGAATAACCGCTGGCAGCGCGAAATGGCCGGCTTCTTCGTACAACCCGCGGGTCAGTCACCGGACCTCGCAATGGAACCGCTCGAAGAAGTATTCCACCTGTGATTGGGAACTGAGGCACACATGGCTGCGAATCCGGTAGTTGGTGTCGTGTATCACTGGCTGGGCGGTCTCGCATCCGGCAGTTTCTACGTCCCCTACCGTGGCGTGAAGCGCTGGTCCTGGGAAACCTATTGGCTGGCCGGCGGCTTCTTCAGTTGGATCATAGCTCCGTGGATTCTCGCCTTGATCATGACGAAGGACTTGCTCGCCGTGCTGGGCGAGGCTTCCGCCGCCACTTTGTTTTGGTGTTTTTTCTTCGGACTACTCTGGGGAGTCGGAGGCCTGACCTTCGGCCTGACCATGCGCTACCTCGGCCTTTCCCTCGGGATGGCAATAGTTCTCGGCCTGTGCGCCGCCTTTGGAACCCTCATGCCGCCCATCTTTCGTGGTGAGTTCATGACTCAAGTAGTGGGTACGGCTTCGGGGAGGGTAATTCTGCTCGGAGTGCTCGTCTGTCTCATAGGTATTGCGGCGGCGGGGTTGGCAGGTATTTCGAAAGAGCGCGTGATGTCCCCGGAGCAACAGAAAGCCGCCATCGAAGAATTCAATTTGAAAAAGGGGGTTGGGGTCGCAGTGCTGTCCGGCGTGATGA
>JBOGLB010000195.1:0-4000 GCA_050745965.1 Terriglobales bacterium
GATTTCGCGATCATCCGCTATTTTCGAATCCGCGAAAGCCTGTCCCACAGCCGTGTTCAGCACCGGGAACGGCTCTTGCAATTTGGCATTGTTTCCGACGATATGAAGCGCGCCAACAATTGTCTGCCGGCCAACTTCAATATCTACAAAAACCGCCAGAACATTTTTCTTTCCTTCATAATCATCGGCTACTCTGCTGGTGATCTTTACCTGCTCGAATCCATTGGCGCGATAAAGAGTTTCCAGCGTCTTGACATCGTCATAGAGCAAAGCCTGGCTGTATCTGCCGTGCGAAAGCAAACGGCCTGCCGGAACCGTTTGCATGTGGCTGCGAAGCATCTCTTCGGGAAGTCCCTTGTCGTGGTTCATGGAGCCGCTAATCTCAACCTTCACCAGTTTGTGAACGGGACCAGCGTCAACGTCATAGATGATTCGCAAGTGAGCGCCCGTTGGGTCCGATTTTTTTGTATATGACACCTTCGCTTCAAAGTAGCCGCGAGCTTGCAGATAGTTGAGTAGATTGCGGCGGCCTTCGTTCAACAGATCGTCATCGAGTGCATTCTCTTCGTAAACCGGTATATCCTGCTTCAAAACGCTGCGGCTGATCTTGAACCCTTCCGCGGTGATCGAAACCATCGGACCGGCATCAATGGTGAAGTCAAAATCAACCGCGTTCGTCGTGGGACGGTAGGTTCGCTTCGAGATCGCCGCCTGCGCGAGCCAGCGATTTTGTTTTTGGTACTTTTTCCGCAAACGATCCAATGCGCCCGACACACGCTGAACGGTTACCGGATCCCCGGCGTGCATCTTGGTGATGTCTTCAATCTCATCTCGCGAGAATATCTGACTCCCTATGACATTCACCTGCCCCACGTGCGCCTGCTCCCCCGGCTTTATCGAAAAGACCACCGTGATTTGTTGGGCATCCTCCTGCTTAGTCTCTTCCACCTTCACTGACGACCGGTAATAGCCGTTCTCGTTCATCAATTGCTGTATGTTCTTCAAACCTGCATCTACTTTTTCCTGCGTGTACAACTCGCCAAGCTGGAGCTTCGACGCATTCACAATCTGGCCGGACGCGGGCCGGTTCGGCTCCCCTTCGACGCGTACTTCGCCAATAAAGTAATTGGAAACAGTTTCTATGGAAATTGAAACTTCATCGCTTCCCGCCCGCTCGGCTGCGATCTGAATGTCCGCAAATCGCTTCGTCGCGAAAAGTATTCGGATACTCTTACGAATATTCTCCCGATCCAACGGTTCGCCTGTTTTCAATGGCAAAAGCTGAAGCAGACTATTCTGGTCCCAACTTTTCGGAACGTCGGGAAAAAGAATTTCCCTTATCTTAAGATTCTGGTACTGAACCAGGACATCGTCGAACCCCAGGTTCTGTTCAGCGCCAGCCGTTGCCTGCGACACACTCACATCTCCGGCACCCGAGCGGGGCAGGGCATAGGCTGCGAACCCTGAGGCGAGCGCCGACATCATTAGCGCGTGAATCAGCACTTCTCTAACTCGCAAATAGGCTCCCCCCAACCTAGGCGCTACTCTTCTGAAAACCAGCTAAAAACGAACGCGAGACGGGCGTTTCCCTGCCCCGACCGAAGCGTCCCCTATAATAATGGTTCGTAGGATCGGAATTGATGACCTCTTCGGCACCTTAGGCTAGCGCGATTTAATCTTCTAAACCCGGATTCTTGAAATTTGATGCGCCCTGATTGGGATTCTCGAGATTCACCTTCGTCCGATAGCGGAGACCGAAGCCAAGGCCGAGGCCAAGGCCAAGAGGAAGACCGCTATTCCCGGCAGGTGCTGTTCCATGCGATCGGAGTGGAAGGCCAGGCCAAGCTCGCCGGATCGCGAATCGCGATCGTAGGCTGCGGCGCGACCGGTTCCGCAATCGCTTCGCTTCTCGGACGCGCAGGCGTGGGCACAATCAGGATCATTGACCGGGATTTTGTCGAATTCAGCAACCTCCAGCGCCAGACGCTCTTCGATGAAGGGGATGCCGCCGAATCCATTCCCAAAGCAATCGCCGCCGGTCGAAAATTAGCCGCGTTCAACTCTCGTATTCTGATCGAGCCTCGAGTTGCCGATCTCACCCCGGAGAATATCGAAGATCTTCTTGCCGGCGTGGACCTCATCATGGACGGAACCGACAACTTCGAGACGCGCTATCTGATAAATGATTTCGCAGTCGAGAATATCGTTCCTTGGATTTACGCGGCGGCTGTAGGCAGCTATGCCGCCACCATGAACATTCTGCCGGGCGAAACCGCATGCCTGACCTGCATTTTCCCCGATTCTCCGAAAGGTGCGCTGGAGACTTGCGAGACCGCCGGCGTCTTGAATTCGGCCGCGAATATGGCATCGTCAATCGCATCCGCCGAAGCCATAAAGATTCTGGTGGGCGCCAAAGACTCTCTCAGGCGCACACTCCTCTCTTTTGACCTTTGGCGTAATGAGCGGGCCGAAATATCAAGCGCAAAAGCGCGCCCGCACTGCCGAACCTGCGGCGACCGTGATTTCGTGCATCGGCGCGGCACGCAGCGCCCACAAATAACTCTTTGCGGCCGGAACTCGGTGCAAATTCATGAAAGAGATCGCCCCATAAATCTCGCCGAAATGAGCCGCACCCTGCTCCCGCATGGCAGGGTTCGCCACAACGAATTCGTTCTGAAATTCTGGCGCGATCCCTACGAAATGACGCTTTTCCCCGACGGACGCGCGATTATCAAAGGAACCGTGGACAAGGCCGTCGCGCGCGGCCTCTACGCACGCTACATTGGCACCTAAAATCGCTGCTTCGAGGCAGCCCGCGCGGCATCTACCGAATCATAAAAGTGTGCTTTTGGAGGTGGAACCATGCGTACCATCCTGCTGTGCGCAGTCATGCTTTTATCCTACGGATGCTTAGGTCAAACCGGTTCACCAACCGCTAATCAGACCCAGAGTTTTGATTTCGCTGCCAGCCCTGCACCCGGTCCCGGACTCTATGCCATGCCCTTCGTTCCTTTACTTGCGACCCCAACTACGCATCTACCCGAGCCTGCATTGCAAGTTGGAGCCAGCAATTCCACCGGCGCTAACATCGCGGGCGCCCAAAACTCCACTCTCTCTTCCCTTCCCCAACGCATAGATCCATTGTTGATCGCGCCCCGATTAGACGGTGTGCCTATTTCTTATGATCTTTATCCAAGAGCCAATGGCGAGAGCCAGTAAAACAAAAGGAATGCGGATATTGAGGATAAAAATTAAGGAAGCAAAAACTAAGGAAGCCTTTGGCCTTCGATTGAGCTCGTATCGGTTAGGCTCCGCATTCGTGCTGATTACGCCCGGTTAATGCCTAGTTTCCTTCCAGGCGGCTGATGCGTTGATTGTGAAGCTCTGCGACGTGCAAAAGCCGCGCCGTTCCTTCCGCGATATCATTCACCAAGGCTGCCATATCGCTCACATCCCTGGTCAGCATTTCGACGCTCTGCGTCAGGGCTTCATGCCGCTCGATTAGCTTATGAATACGCTCATCAATCGTCATGCCATCACCATATACGTACCGCTACGTACTGTCAAGAATTCTATTGGCCGTAATTTCAATTGTTTACGTAACGCTACGTACCGACGCGGAAAAGATCGTGATAAAAATACAAACAATGTCGCCGAAGAATGCAGCAGCCGTCGCGTTGGGCCGCAAAGGCGGACAAGCCCGCGCCGAGAATCTCACCCCCGAACAACGCAGCGAGTCCGCCCGCAAGGCCGTTTTGGCCCGCTGGGCCAGGACAAAGAAGCTGGTAGATGAGATCACCTACGGCACCAAAGAACTCCTGAGCGCCTCGAAGGCCGCTGCTGCCAGCGCCAGGAAAGCCAAACAGAAGCCCAAAAATTAAGGAAGCTTGAAGTTAACCGTGACTTGAGTTTGGAATTCCGCCGGCTGCCCCATGGATAAAAACGGCTTGAACCTCCACTGCACCACGGCGTCGGCTGCCGCCGCTGCCAATTTCGGATC
>JBOGLB010000196.1:0-6488 GCA_050745965.1 Terriglobales bacterium
AAAAAGCATTGGCGCGGCGGGATGCGTATCCTCCGATAAAATCACTGGCGCCCCAACATGCGACGGCAGCCAAACTGAAGGCAGTAGGCGCGACTTGGAACAACGCAGGCATGTTTTCAGTGGGAGAGGTTAGCATGGGGCTGCGTGTGGGGTTTGTTATCCTTAGGTTCGGTTCCTCTTCGGGCACGGGTCTAGTTTGTATCCGCCTAAGAATTAGCGTTTCAGCGCACTGCTGGAAGTCTCGCCCTTGGTTCTTGCGCTTGAAGCATTAGGCCATATTCAGGGGATATCGCCGCTCCAGCGTGATAGAATTTGCGTAATTATTTTCTCATTCCCGGGAACCCAGGTTGATTGAGCTAGCCCCCTCTATTCTGTCGGCCGATTTCGCCCGCCTTGCGGACCAGATACATGGCGCCGCTGACGGCGGAGCCACCATAATCCATGTGGACATTATGGATGGGCACTTTGTGCCCAATCTTACGGTCGGGCCGCCGGTGGTAAAGTCACTGCGAAAAGCTACGGACTTGCCGCTGGATTGTCATCTGATGATTGAAAATCCCGACGAATTCATTCCTCAATTTGCCGAAGCCGGGGCAGACTGGATTTCGGTGCATCAGGAAGCATGCCGGCATTTGAACCGGACTTTGCATCTTATTCACAGTCACGACTGCCGCGCGGGCGTGGTAATCAATCCCGCGACCCCGGTCGAGTTTCTGACAGAAGTGCTCGATATAGTGGATTATGTACTGGTAATGTCGGTCAATCCTGGCTTCGGGGCGCAAGAATTTATTCCCGGCTCAGTCCATAAGATCCGCCGTCTGACCGAGTTGCGGCGGGAACGCAGGCTTAACTTTCGCATCGAGGTTGACGGCGGAATCGCGCACGACACTGCCCCGGAAGTGGTGAGGGCAGGCGCTGAAATTTTAGTGGCAGGCAACGCGATCTTCGGTCGGGGCGATCCAAAGACTAACGCTCAAAACTTACTCAAGACCGCCAACGAGGCCACGTTGCTGAAAGTGTAACCCGGCTGCGTCGGGCGCAATCCCGGCGAACCGTGCCATCTTCGTTAATTCGCAAAGGACTTAAAGGATTCTATGTCACGTCGTGTCTTTACCGCTTTAATTCTCGGTTTGCTCGCATTCGCGGTGGCTTGCACCAACAAGAAAGTTGTCAACCCGTTGGCCAACGTAGGTTCCAAGCAGCCTGACAAGGTTCTCTTCGACCGCGCCATGGATTCAATGAAACACAATCACTTCGACGTTGCCCGACTCGACATGCAGACGCTGATCAACGCTTATCCTGACTCCGAGTACATAGCACGCGCAAAGTTGGCGGTTGCAGATTCCTGGTATGCCGAAGGTGGAACTGCGGGGCTGGCGCAGGCAGAAGCTGAATACGAAGATTTTGAAACCTTCTTTCCCAACATGCCGGAGGCGGCTGAGGCACAATTAAAGATTGCCAACATTCACTTCAGGCAGATGGAAAAGCCGGACCGTGATTACACCCATGCCGTACGAGCCGAAGACGAATACCGGAAACTAATTTTGCAATGGCCTGACAGCAAGCTGGTGCCTGAGGCGAAGCGGCGATTACTGCAAGTGCAGGAGGTGATTGCGGAGCGCGAATTTCTGGTTGGCAAATTTTATTACAACCGCCAGTCTTATCCAGCGGCCATCGCGCGATTGCAGTCGCTTGCGGACGAATATCCGTTATATAGCAAAGCGGATGAGACGCTGTATTTGCTGGGGCAATCCTACGAGGGAGAAGTTTCCATTTTAAGAGGCAAGCCCGGCAGCGAAGTTATAAAATCTCGGATGATCCAGGATTTTACCAAACGTGCGGCGGAGGCTTACTCGCGAATCCTCACGCGCTATCCGCTGATGGACCACGCCGATGATGCGAAACTTCGATTAACAGCTCTAAAGCAGCCGATTCCGAGACCGACCAGGGCAGCCGTAGCATTGAACAAGGCGGAGGAAGCGAGCCGCCACGATGACACTGCAATTTCTAAAGTGATGGGAACGTTCGAGAAGAGTCCCGACACATCAGCAGCAGCCACGGTCGGAGACCCCGCTCTGGTCGAACCTAAAGTCACCAGCGCGAAGGATGTGGTTCAGTCGGCCAATCGTGCGGCAATGGGCGACAATGGTAAAGAATCGGCATCTGTAGAAACCGTAAAAGGATCCCCTGTGACGGCCGATCAGCCGGCGCCGCGTTCCGATTCTCCTCTTAATAGCGATGCGACCGTGAGCGCAACGACCGCCGATACCTCGACAGTGGATAACTCCGCGGCTCAGCCCGCCGCAAGCGATGCCAATGCATTGACTCCGAATGCGGCGCCCGATCCAAATGAGTTGAAACCGAACGTAGCAGCGGACAACGGGCAGCCGCTGACCCCGCCACCACAGGTCAATGAAATCAAGCAGGCCAATTCCGGTGAAGCTAAGCCCGGGGATGACGCTGATTCTCAGGAGCCCGCCGACGACAGCTACATTTCTTCAAGCAAGAAGAAAAAAAAGAAAGGCTTGCACAAAATCGTCCCTTTCTAGGGCGATGACGCCTTGTAGGCACAGCCGGCGCCCCTGGCTGGTTCCGTGCGCCGGAGAAGAATTCGTATAGTCCGCTATGCAGTTGATCGAAGCTCGACAAGGGCCATGACGCCGGGGCGGTTGTAAGATTCAATCCGTCACGTGTATCGTGAAAATCTTCAACAATCCTTTCATGTCCTAAAAATGGAGAAGCGTATGTCTTTTTTTGTGCATTGTGTCCTGGCCGCTTCACTTACGTGCGGCATGGCAGCCGCAGCTCAGGAGATGCCAAAATCTCAGCCGCCTTTGTGGAGTTCCAAGCCCGACGTTACCGCGTTCGAAAAAATTGAGGACGACCGTCTGGCAGCAGTACAGCGTTCTATTGATCAAATCACTGCGGTCAAGGGCGATAAAACCATCGAAAATACCTTGGTCCCGTACGACGAAGCGGTTCGCCAGATTGATTCGGCAGCATATTTTGCCGGATTGATGCAGCAGGTGCACCCCGATGCAAACTTCCGCGACCACGCGACGGAAATGACGCGCAAGGTGAGTGCGGTTGCCACGGCACTGTCGCTGAATCAGGCTGTGTACCGCGCCTTGGCCAGCCTCGACGCTTCAAAGGCGGATTCTGCGACGCGATATTACGTGCAACGGCAGCTCCTTGAGTTTCGATTGGCCGGAGTGGATAAAGACGATGCCACTCGCGCCCGCCTCAAGAAGCTGAACGATCAGCTTACCGACGAGCAGTCCACGTTTGATCGAAATATATCGGACGGCCAGAAGAGCGTTGAAGTGAACAGCGTCTCCGAATTGAATGGTCTGCCACAGGATTACATTGACCGGCACAAACCCGGAGCGGACGGCAAAATTACAATCACCACCGATTATCCCGACGTTTTTCCAGCGGTGAAGTTTGCGAAAAGCGATGATCTGCGCCGCCGCCTGTGGGAGGCACTCCATAACCGGGCGTATCCCAAGAACCGCGAAGTGCTGGAACAGATGATGCAGACGCGGTACGAGATCGCAAACTTGCTTGGCTACCCCTCATGGGCCGATTACAACGCTGCCGACAAAATGATCGTCAAAGGCGGAAACATAGGCGACTTCATTCAAGAATTGGATACTGCGACGCGGCCGCTGGTTAAACGCGAGTTCGCCATGCTGCTCGCGGAAAAACAGAAGACAGACCCTCAGGCTAAAGAGATTGGAGATTACGAGGTCGCTTATCTTAGCGAAATGGTCCGGCGCTCCCAGTACGATTTCGATTCACAATCAGTGCGGACTTATCTTCCATATGCGCAGGTGAAACAAGGCATTTTGGATACGGCCGCCAAGCTCTTTCACGTGACCTTCCGGCAGGAACCGAACGTTCCTGCATGGGATCCTTCGGTCGAAACCTGGGACACGATTGAGAATGGAAAAGTGATTGGAAGGTTTTACCTCGACATGCATCCGCGAAAGGGAAAATTCAGTCATGCCGAAATGGTTCCGGTACTAGATGGCATCCGCGGGAAACAAATACCGGAGGCAGCGCTGGTGTGTAACTTGCCTGTCCCCACTGCCAGCGATCCTGGGTTGATGGAATACGGGGACGTTGTAACCTTCTTCCACGAATTTGGCCACTTGATGCATCATATTCTGGGCGGCCAGCAACAGTGGGCTGGTATAAGCGGCATCACTATGGAGGGAGATTTTGTGGAAGCTCCTTCACAAATGCTTGAGGAATGGATGCGCAGCCCGCAAGTGCTGGCGACGTTTGCGCGCAACTACAAAACCGGCGAACCAATTCCGGCAGAACTTGTCGCGCGGATGAACCGCGCGTCCGCATTCGGGCGTGGAAACTGGGTCGCAACTCAAACCGAGTACACGGCAATCTCTTACGACATTTACAAGACCAAACCGCAGGATGTTGACCCTGACGCTGTCTGCCGCGATGATACGAAGCGCTACACGCCGTTTACCCCGACGCCAGGCACGCACATGTACGCATCCTTCGGACACTTGGGCGGTTATTCGTCAGCCTATTACACATATCTCTGGGACAAAGTTATTGCTGAAGACTTTTTCATGCAGTTCGATCATGACAATCTGCTGGCTGGGGAAGCGCCAATGCGCTATCGCCATCTTGTGCTGGAACCCGGAGGCTCGATGTCCGCCAATGATCTGGTGAAGAATTTTTTGGGACGCGCTCAGAACATGACCGCGTTTCAAAAATGGATGGGCGAGGAATTTGCGCCATCCCCGGAGAATTCCAGGCCGGGGCAGTAGGAGCGCATCGCGAATGTAATCTTGAGTCTGGAATTACGTCAGCAATCAACCCTGATTCATTGCCGCGGCGCCTGTCACATTTCGCACCGTTTGCCCGTGAGCGTACAATTCCGGAGTGCGCTCCGAGGTGGCCAGTATGCCCCCCAAGGTCTGTTCAGAAACTCCGATTGAGCGCGTCTTCCGCAAGATCATTGGCCGCAAAATGAACGCCGCTGAAAGGCGCTATTTCTTGCATAAACGTAAGGCGCACTAAAGAATTATCTATCAATCCCGCGGGGAGTTTTTGGAGCGGCGATTGCCCCTGTGGTCCTCATTGTCTAAGGCTTCATGCAGTTGCTGGAGTAGCCGAATGAGTTTTTCGGAGTCATACTCAAGACTTGCGGCCTTAGCGAAACCTTGCCACGTATTGGATTTGTCTTGTGCCATGACGGATACCTCTTCTACGCTGTATCTCAAAGCTACTCTTTGCTTTTTTAATATCTGATCAATATCGAACACCGTCTGCGGTATTCACTACCCAGTGCCAAGTTAATAACCGCTAAACTTGTCCTAGAGTGCTCCGCTTCGTAAGCGTTTACGGTGCTATACTTCGGCGCGAATCAAAATGATTACAGAATTCTCAGACCTCTTCGCAAAGGAGCCAATTCCAGTGCGCAAGTATTCCATTCAAAGTTCCCTTATCCTTGTCGCGTTTGTCTTGCTGACTACAGTGATCGCCGCCGTTGCGCAGAGCGCGGCGCCATCCGACACCCCGGCGTACCTGAATCCCCAATTGCCGATCAACGTGCGCGTGAATGATTTGGTATCGCGAATGACGCTGGAGGAGAAAGCCTCTCAACTAGTGAACCAATCCCGGGAGATCCCTCGATTACAGGTTCCTGCCTATGACTGGTGGAGCGAGGCGCTGCACGGAGTTGCCCGCGCTGGGACAGCAACAGTGTTCCCGGAGCCGATCGGACTGGCAGCCACTTTTGATCCTCCAACGATTCATGAAATGGGCACCGTGATTGGCATTGAAGCGCGAGCCAAACACAATCAGGCAGTACGTGCGGGAAGGCGTGATATCTACGAAGGCCTCGACTTTTGGTCGCCCAATATAAATATCTTCCGCGATCCGCGTTGGGGCCGTGGGCAGGAAACTTATGGCGAGGATCCATTTCTCACTTCGCGCATGGGCGTGGCCTTCGTCACGGGATTGCAGGGAGACGATCCAAAGTATATTCAAGTAATTTCCACTCCGAAGCATTTTTCGGTACACAGTGGCCCCGAGGCCTCGCGGCACACTGTCAACGTAGCTGCTACCAAGCGTGATATGGAAGATACGTATCTCCCTGCCTTTCGCGCCACAGTCGTCGAAGGGAAAGCAGGATCGGTGATGTGCGCCTACAACCGCATCAACGCCGAACCCGCATGCGCCAATAGCTTTTTGCTGGAGGACGAGTTGCGCGGCGCGTGGAAGTTCAACGGTTATGTTGTGTCCGACTGCGATGCGGTGGCCGACATTGAGCGCGGACATCATTTCACGCAAACGTTAGCGGAAGCTGCGGCAGTCTCCATGAAAAGAGGAACGGACAACGAGTGTGCCGACTTTGGCCAAAAACCCGCCGACAACTCCGATTACCAAAAATATATTGATGCGGTTAAACAGGGCTTGCTGAGCGAAAAAGACATTGACGTTTCATTGAAGAG
>JBOGLB010000197.1:0-12722 GCA_050745965.1 Terriglobales bacterium
TTCCGAGTCTCTTATTGACTTGCGCGACCGCCGGATAACCTGTGTCCTTACCCCGGTATTGCCATCCCCACAAATGGACCACCTGTGGCCAATTGCCAGTAAGGGCAGAAATGGTCCGGATCAACTCTTCACATTGCGCGAACGTAGCTCGAGGCTTCTCAAAGTGAGGTTCATCACAGTGGATGCCATAGATCAGTTTGTTGTCGTAGTAGTGCGTCGGGATGCCGGGCATGCGATCGCGAATTGATTTGGCGCCTGTCATCCAGTCCACGCCGCCGTCTGGCGCAGCAATAAAATCCAGACGGCAAGAAGGTTTCTGCTCCACTGGCAGGTTGGGCGTCTGCCGGTTGCCGCATGCGAACGGAGTGCCGGTTCCTGTGTTCATGTCATAGCACAGGCTGCCATTCACGCGGTGAGTCTGGGTCGTTCCGATGCTGGCGCGCCGGTGGCCGTTCGCACCCACGACTTCGAGCTCGGTGCCGTCCATGAACGCGGTGACTTCTTGAACGCATAGAGTGCGGCCGGTTCCCAGCATCACGACGGGGAGGGTCGCCGAGACGTTTCCCCAAAACCTATTGGAGGCGAGTTGGCCGGGGGTAGCTTCTTTAAGAGAAACCAGGCTCCCGCCGGTGTCTCCGTGCGCCAGCCAAGCATTTCCGTCCTCTTCACGAACCGTTACCAGGCAGGGCAACTCCAACTGGATGAGTTCGTGGCCCGCAGACTCGTGGACGTCCTCCAAAGTGATGAGGACGGTTGAGCCGTCGAGCCGGTATCGCAACACAAAACTGACTGCCGGCTTTGTTTCATCCGGTATCCGAAATCGGAAGTCAGCGCGATTTCCCGTTGCGTTGACAGAGGCGGCAACAATCGGCAAGGCGGAAAACTCCCAGCGCTTGCGGTCACAAATCACAGCGCGGATGCTCTTCCCAAAATCCTCGCCTCTCATCCGCATGCCGCTCGGACGCAGCCGGTATTGGTAGGGCAGCGCGTCTTTGCGATCGAGCACTAATTCGAGCTGGGGAGATCGCAAAATTATAGGGACTGCGGGAGCATTTCGAGTGGGCAGATGGTCAGAGGCAATGTCGGCAGCATCAGCCCACGTTGAGCGTGAAAGCAGCGCGGCCAGGCCGGCACCGCCTAGCTTCAAAAACGTTCTTCTGTCCGTGTACTCTAGTTCGAACAAAACTTTCGACCCTCGCCGTGAAGGAGCAGCATTCCCTGAAACTTGAGGCATCGCGATTCACAAATAATTAAGTCCAGCTCACGCCCACCCTGTTGCGTGGGCGATTTTTGCGGACTTCCAGGTGGTCAATGATGGGTTCGCCTTCGCACTCCACGGCAATCACCGTTGCCGGGTCATCTGGTGCTATTGCGGGCAACCCGGTCAGCCGGAGCGCGAATTCGCTTTGCTCAAAGGCCACAGGCTTTCCGGAGACGAACATGTGGACCGACTTGACTTTAGTCTGAAATCCGCCCATGGCGATCACCGTCGGCGGCTGATAGAACTTCAACCATTGCTCGGCAGGCGTGTCTCCCGGCCAGAAGTGAACGTGGAAATAGATAGTATTCCCCTTTCGCGTGTAGCCGGTGAAACGGCCACGATCCGCGTGGCATACTTCGCTGCCGTAAATGGTTTCACCATTACGCCCGAGCCATCCGCCAACGGTTTCAAGTACGCGAACTTCCTCTTCCGGAACAGAACCATCGGGCTTGGGTCCAATATTAAGAAGATAATTCCCTGCGTCCTGGGAACACTGCACTAGATTGCGGACAATGGTTTTCGCCGATTTCCAATCGTCATCGGCTTTCTGATATCCCCAACTGTCGTTGAGCGTCATGCAGGTTTCCCACGCCACCCCGTTCCTGGCCGCCTGAATCCGCTGCTCCGGCGTGGAAAAGTCGCCCGGCAATCCGTTCCGGTTGTTCACGATAATGTCTGGTTGCAGGCTGAAGACCATTTCATTCATTTCTTTCGACTTCCACTGTTCCGCGTTGAGCGGCCATCGGACGTCGTACCACAGAACATCAACCTTGCCGTAGTTGGTCATCAGCTCGCGGATCAGCCCGTGGGTATATTCCACGAAGCGCCTACGAGCGTCCTCATCGTTGGCACATCTTGCTCCGTCGGGGTGATGCCAATCCATAAGCGAATAGTAGAAGCCGACGCGCATGCCTTCTGCTCGGGCGGCTTCAACAAATTCGTGTACCAGGTCGCGCCCCGGACCCTGCTTCGCCGCACAATAGTTCGTGAGCTTGGTGTCCCACATGCAGAAGCCTTCATGGTGCTTCGTCGTCATCACCATGTACTTCTGTCCGGCGCGGCGAGCCAGCTTAGCCCAGTCGCGCGCCGCGTTGGGTTTGGGGGTAAAGTGTTTGGCCAGCAGTTCGTACTGGGCGACTGGAATTCCTTCGTTTTCCATCGCCCACTCGTGCTGCCCGATGACGCTGTAAAGACCCCAGTGAATAAACATTCCAAAGCGAGCCTGGTGCCACCACTTCATGCGGCGCTCGCGGTCTGCCACTGCTTGAGGCGACTCGGAAGGATGCTCGTCAGGGACCTGGGTCGGAAGCGAGCCGGTTTGGGCGTATGCGGCGCCAAGATTGGCGGCGTTGGCAACGCCCGCGCCTCCGAGCAGCTTCACAAAATTGCGGCGGGAAAAATTATCACTCAGCATAGGATTTTGAACTCAATTCCATTTCAAGATCAAACTCGACCACGCCGTCGGCCAACTTGCAGTCTGTGGTGGTGAAGCGGCCCTGCATGGGCGAAACCTTGTCGGAGCGCCTCGCCCGGGGACAAGCAGGGTGACGTCCACTAGAAGACAAACTTCGCCGCGAACTGCAGCTCACGCGGCGTACTCGCAATGCTGTTAATGACTCCTGGACTGCCCGAGGTTATGTTATTTCCCGGGGTCCCCAGAATCTGTAGATTGAACACATTGAAGGCTTCGGCGCGAATCTGAACGCTCTTTGCCTCAGAAATCTTAAAGTTCTTCGCCAGAGAGAAGTCCACGTTGTAGAAGAATTGATCTCGCAGCGCACCCACACCCAAATTTCCAAAAACGGGAGAGCCTGCCGGACATATCGAAGATGCAGACCCGTTTGGAGCTGTTTGCCCAGGAGAAGAGGGGATGATGCAGAGAGCTGCGGGGTTGAACCATTCGTGGGCATTCTGACTTGACGGGATCAAACTGACTCCAGGCACGACGTCCGGGCGATCATAGCCACTGACTGAAGTCTTGCCGATTCCGCCGCTTCCCGAAAGGGCGGCAGGGTCCCCGCCCCCATTCGTAACCTGAAAGTTCTGTCCCGAACGTCCGAGGAAGAACAGATTGGTTTCCCAGTTGCCCAAAGCCCACGAAAGCGGCCCGTGGGTCATGTAGGTTTTGCCGCGTCCGAAGGGCAACGCGTAGCTCAGGCTGAGCGTGGCATCCTGGGGAATATCAAATGCGCATGGACCATACGAAAATCCCTGGTTGAAATAGTCCTCAGTTACAGTGCCGCCATTGCTTCCGTTCTCAACGTTGAACCAGCCGCTGGAGACGCCTAGGCACTTCGACCATGTGTAGGACCCGAGGAGGAAAAGCCCGCCGGAGAATGTCCGCTCGAATTGAGCCTGGAGAGCATTGTAATTGGCGTAGCCAGTGGAAGTGGAGTAGTGATAGTCGGATCGGCCCCAAGGCATCAACCTCATCTTATCCACAGCCGTGTAATAGCCTGCTTCGCAAGCAGGGGTGTCCGTAGCCGACTTCTTGGCGCCGCAGCTCGTGACGCCTTGTGCTGAGGTGGTGACCGCCGAGTTGAGAAGAGGAGAGGTGAACTCAGCGGCGTTGGCATTGCCCGTCCAATCGAGCCGTCCGGTCTTGCTGCCCACGTAATAAACGGACGCCTTCGTGTTTCCGCCGAATTGGCGTTCGAGTCCAACATGCCATTGCTGAGAACGCGCATCGGTGTAGCCCGGATCGTTGGCATAGCCTCCGTTTTGATTAAGCGCCCAGGGGGTGGTTGCGACGCTTGGCGTCACGCCCTGAGCGATTAATGTGGCCATCGGAGAGAGCGAGGCAGAACCCCCGGAGGCATTGCCGTTGTTGAATGGTAAAGAGCTGCTGCCCTCGGTCCAAGGCCAATCTGCTCCCAGTAAAGTGTTCTGAACCCACTGGCTGCGGGCGGTGATGGTGTCGTAAAAGATGGTGTATCCGGCGCGCAATACCGTATTCGGCACGAACTCCCAGGAAATGCCGACCCGCGGCCCCCAATTGTCCGTAATGGAATTCGCGGATGCTGGATGGCCCTTGAAGACGATATTCCCAAAGGTATCGTAGGTCTGCCCGCTGAGAGGGACGGTGACGCTGAAGTTGGGGTTGGAGCTCGAATAGCCTCCGGGTATACAGGGATTCACGAATATCGCGGTGCAATCGGCGATCGCAGAAGCCGACTCGCCAACCTGCCATTGCTGGTGATAGAGATCAATTGCGTTGAGCGGCCGTCCGTGAGGTCCGATGATGCCGGCTTGGGGCACATAGTCATAGCGCAGTCCCAAGCTCAGATTGAAGGTGGGTTTGACATGCCAGTCGTCCTCGAAATATCCAGCCCAGGACGGCATCTTTAGATAAACGAGAGCGTAGGCAGGCGTTTGTACCTGGAAACTGGACGGCAAGGCCAGCAGTGCGGAAGCGAGGTTGTTGCCTTGATTGGTTTGAGATTTCAGGCCTGAGCTGGTCTGATTTCCACTGTAATCCACTTCCGTGAAGTTGTTCTGCTGGTAACGGTTGGTATAGATATATTCAACGCCCGCTTTCATATTGTGGTTGCCTTTGATCCAGTTGATGCTGCCATCTGCATTGGCGACCGGGTTGCCTCGCAGATTTGCCGCCTGGCTGCCGATTGTGATTCCGTCCACACTGGTCATGAAGAAGCCCTGAGTGGCGTCAATTCCGGTGAAACCGGCGGTGGTCTCGGGTTTAAACCCACCCGGTGGCAGACCTGCATTTTGGTAGAAGGAATAGGGCTTGAGCATCGCGCCCGCGCGGACGTCCAGAATCAGATTGGGACGGAAAACGTGGTCCCACGCGCCTCCGAAGTTATACGCATGGTAGGCCTGAGGATTGGACGCGATCGTACCCGCGACCGGCGCGGTATCGTTTACCCACATCTGGCTCAGGCGCAGGAATAAGGTATCGCGGGGGCCAAAGTTTTGATCCAGTCGAATCTGCCAGCTGTTCATATTGTCAGTATGCTGGCGGCTGTCCAAGAAATTGTTGTTCTGAACGCCATAGACCGGCGTGAAATTTGGCTTCTGGAAATAGGCCTGGGCCAGTTGAATCATCTGCGGGTTGGCAAGACCTTGTGGGATGATGTCGCAAGCGACCCCCTTTGGCTGCGCCCCATAAGAAACTCCGGGAGCCAGATTAACCGGCTCTGGAGTCATGGGCGCATAGTTCGGATCGGTGAACGGACTGGTACCGGAGCCAGTGCCCGGTATGCACTGGAAAGCAGTGGAACCGCCGGCGGAATATGGATTGTAAAGCTGATTCGCAATTTGATTTGATGCAGAGAATGACCCTTGGAGCGATCCGGTGAAATCAAGGTTGCCATTTAAGCCCGGGGCCAAGCCTAACTCCGATTGGGTGGGCACTGTCTTGAAGGAGTTGAGCGGCTGGCTGAAGCGCCAGCCCTCGTAGGCTCCGTAGAAAAAAGTCTTGTTCTTGAAAATCGGGCCGCCGATCGCACCGCCGAACTGGTTCTGGCTGTAGGAAGCAGGGGCAGCGGGGGTGGCTGAGGTTGGACCGCCCGATTGTCCATAGCCTGGGCAACGAGCAGGGGAATTGCAGAAATCGTTGAAGGGATCCCGGGCGTCGAACACGTTGCTACGGGCGAATTCCCACGCGGATCCGTGAAAGTTATTGGTGCCTGATTTGGTGGCAACGTTCACCACGCCGCCCAATGTGCCGCCAAATTCCGCCTTGTCGTTGTGAGACTGGACCTTGAATTCGTCCACTGTATCCAGGATGGGCAGGACGCCATAGACAGCTCCGCGGATATCGGTGTTCAAAATTCCGTCAAGATAGAAGAGGTTTTCGCGATTCTCTTGCCCATTAACCGATGGCTTGTAGAAACTTGTGTTGGGAATCGCCGTGATACCGGCGTCAGTGGCGCTGATCCCCGAACCTTGGGCGGATGAAACCGGCGTGATTCCAGGGGTCAAGATCAGCAACTGCGTGAAATTGCGCCCATTCAGGGGGAGTTCCTGGACTGCCCGGTCGGAAATCACCGTGCCCAGTTCTGAACTGGAAGTCTGTAACAGCGGACTCTGAGTGGTGACTGTGACACTTTCGGTGACTGTACCCACCTGCAACCGAATATTCTGGCTCAACGTCTGATTCACCTCGATCTCGAACGGGTTGACATTCGCCACCCTGAATCCCTGTTGCTCGACGCTCAGCACGTATGGTCCGGGCAATACGTTGATGAATACGAAGTATCCCGCTGAGTTTGTGTGTGCCTGCTTGGCGACCTTCGTTCCAGTGTTGGTTAACCTCACAGTCGCTCCGGTAATGATGGCCCCGGAATTATCGGTGACGGTTCCGTTGACCTGCCCGTTGGCTGTCTGCGCGCGAAGCGCGGAAGCGAACACGAATAAAACTAGCGCCAGCAAAGCCGATGTTTTCATTAAACTCATGGCTCTCCTCCTCACTCGGACTGAATCGCTTCAATTGTGGTCAATCACGGCCAGTAGCTATACCATTTCTTTTTAGAGACTTTCAACATAAAAAATATGTATTTCAAGACGTAAAATGTTTTATTATTTGAAATGTTAGAGGCTTTACGCTGGATCGTCGCAGAGGTCTCTTGAAGGTCGCGCTGAAATTCGTTGGCGAGGTGATGAATGATCCGGGTTAAAGAATCGAAATCCGCGCCGGTGGGCGTGGTGATCAAAGTCTTGAGAATTCTCGAGGCGTTGCGTGATGCGCCATACGGACTTCAGTTAAAGGACGTGGCCGCGCAAACCGCCCTCAACAAGAGCACGGCATACCGGTTTCTCGCCCACCTGGAGAGCGCGGGATATCTTTATCGCGGGGACGCAGGCATCTACACAATCGGCCCAAACTTTGCCCGATTGAGCGGCGCAACGAATTTCAGGGAGACCCTGCGCAAAATCTGCCGTCCCGCGCTTCAGAAATTGTGGGACGCGACTGGAGAAACCGTGAATCTGGGGGTGCTGGACGGTAACGAAGTTCTTTACGTGGACGTGATAGAAAGTTCCCACCATTTTCGTATGGCGTCGCAAGTGGGTTCACGCCGTCCGCTGTACTGCACCTCGCTGGGTAAGGCACTGGCCGCCCATCTGCCGTCGTCTGAAGTGGACCAACTGCTGGCATCCGTTACATTCGAGCGTTTCACGCCTCGGACGATTATTCGGCGCGCCAAATTCACGCAGGAACTGGCCAGGGTCCGGCAAAAAGGATATGCCATGGACGATCAGGAAGCTGTGTCGGGGGCCCGTTGCGTGGCCGCAGCGATCTTCGATGCGGGGGATAAACCGATCGCAGCCATCAGCGCCAGCGGTCCCATTACGCGAGTTCCTAGTCAACGAATCTCTATATTTGCGTCATTGGTGAAGGAGTCGGCGGCTTCGATTTCGGTCCGCCTGCTTGGGGTTTCGCCCCCAGTTGAGAGGAAGCCGATTCCCCATACGTGGACAGTCCGAGAATCCTAAGATCCACATCTGCCAAAATCGGGCAGATTTGGGGCGCCGCCGGATCGTCAAAGGCACGGGATGAGTCCGCAGCGACATACAATCTTCCATTTCCCTTCCAGAAACAAGTAATCTCGCGCGCCATGCAGACTTCCGGAATCGTAACCTTGAAGTGAAATGGCCGCCACGTCTGGATGAATGACGTAATGATGGTTGTAACGTACCCTAAAATTCCGTCACCGGAGAGAATGGAAAGTTCGAGCACGGATGTTCCTCCGGGCAATTATGAAATCGTGGCCTGGCACGAAGGCTGGCATGTCTCGAGGAACGAGGACTCGTTTGACCAGGATACTTCCAGTACTGGCGATCCGCCAGCGTGGCCTGTTGCTCGCCGGATTGGCATCGTCGCGGGCCCGAGTATTTCAAAGTGCGGCGGAGCCTGCCCGTGGAATCCCAGGTCGAAAAAATTATTCGCAACTATCCAATCCGTCAGCCTCTGCTGGGGTTAACCAGGGGCTGACTCTCACTTGGACTGCAAAGCCATCAGCGTCTCCAGCAAGTAGTACTGCCCATAGATCAGCATTCCGTCTTGCGGCCGGGTTCCACACCCATGCCGTAGAATTCCCGGAGGGGATTTGTCACCGGGGTAACTGGGGCTCAAGTAGCGGTCAATTAGGGAGTGCGTGATGCGCTCCGCCTGTCCCCGGTAGGTTTGCGCCTTCTCTGGATCCGGTGCCAAAGCGGAGAGTTGCAGTAATCCATCCGCGATAATTGCTGCCGCCGATGTATCGCGGTTCCGGTACACCACACCTTCGTCCGTGGAGTCATACCAGGGAACACCGTCGTCCGGCAACTCACGAATTACGAAGTCAGCGATCCTCTGCGACGTTTCCAGGAATCGCGGGTCATGAGTTTCCCGATATGCGGCCGTAAATCCGTAGAGCGCCCAGGCCGTGCCGCGGGACCAGCTGGTCTGCCATGAATAACCCTGGTGTGTATGGAAGAATACGCGCTCTCCGGGCTTGGCGTCGTTGGAGAAATGAAACGGTTCATTATTCGGGCTGCCTCCATGCAAGTCGAATACCTGGCGGTTATCCCCTGGATTGTAGTGAACCGATTGAATGACCGACCCATCTGGCCGCACCAGCCATTCCGCCGAGCGTAAAGCGTGCTTCGTTGCAATGTCGCGGTATTTGGGATCGCCAGTGTCGCGGGCTGCCCACCATAGGATCTGAAGATTCATCATGGTGTCAATGATGCTGTCGTCTCCCCCAGGGCCCCACGCAGGGATCAATTGCGTTGTGGGATTGAACATGCTGACGAGCCTGTCGGCCGCCCGCCTTCCGCTTTCCCGCAGCTCGGGATCGTGTGTCTGCTCGAATCCGGCAACCGATGAGTAGAAATAAAGGAAGCCCGCATCGTGATTCTGCGAAGATTCCATTCCAACCATCCGTGACGTCCACAACTCGGCCCATCGGCGATATTTCTCGTCGTGAGTCCGCGCGTACATCTTCCATAATTCGCCCGTCCAGAAGCCGCCAGTCCAGAAGAAGCCTTTCTGCTCCTTCCACTCCCCGGTTTCATTGCTGCCGTCGGTGAAAAAACCGGAGCCACTATGTGCAGTAACGCTGCCAACAGGTTCGGCGGAGATAACGGGCTCCCATTTCGCCGCAGTGCGCTCAATTTCGTCGCGCAGTAAATCGATCGCCTGCTGGTAAGTGCGCGAGTTGCCAGGGTGCAGGGTGTCTGGGGGCGCTGACTGCACTTCGGGTTCAGTTGAAAGAATCTTCACTTCAATCGGAGTCTTCATTCGCGAGGCGATTTGCTTCACGTAACTGATCAGCTGATTCTGCGATGTGATCGCGTCATTGCCCACGACCCTCGCCACATAGTCATGCATCTCAGGGGCGGTGCCGACCGGCGCGGGATCGTTGGTTCCTTCCTGGTCCCATGCGGCCAGCGCATACCAGCTTGCAGTTCCATTCTTCAGCGGAAAGGTGAGAAGGTAATCCTTCGCATCCTGATTCGGAGTTGCTGTCGTTCCCGGCGCCATGATTACCGCAAGGCCCAAATTCGTGCCCTTCATGATCGGAGATGTTGCTTTGTTGCCCCCCTCAACGACCTGCTCGCCCGACATAGCTAACCACGGCGCATCGTCAGCAGCAGTTGAGCGTAGGGCGGGAATATTCTGTTGATTCGTTAATCCAGTCGCAAAAACAAGATCCGCCGCATCGTCGGATGTGATCGTCTGTGTAAAGCCCCGCTCACCTGCCCACTGCGTGATTCGGCACTTCAAGTTAACGCTCTTGTCCCCCACCTTCCAGCCCTTATAAGTTAATTCGACAATCGCACGCACCGGTCCAGTCGAGATAATCCGCCACTCGCGGCTATCCACGTCCGAGACGTGTACGGCAGTGCCATTCACCCATCCCGCAACGGCGCCAATTCCGAGAGCATCGGCGACCAGGTAGATGTCGCGCCCATCGGGGGAACTGTTGTGATAGATGTATCCGGGCGTCGCATACCTTTTGAGTTGAAGACTGGGGCGGGTTTTCCCGTAAAGGTCAATCGCGTTGCGCTTGTCGAAGTAGAGACGGAACGCGTTCCGCTCAGATTCCCAGCCCATGCCGTCAATCTTTCTGGTGAACAGCGCATCAGTTCGCGGAGGATAATCGCCGCGAAGGCGAAAGATGCGGTCCGGCGGACCCCACGTAATGGTCACAATTCGCGTCTGGCGCGGCTTGAGATCAATTTGAAATGCCAGTTCGTCGGGCTTGAAGTCTCCGTTCAGGTCATCAATCTGCGAGGGAAGTTCGGTTGTCTTCGGGACCGCAGCATCCTCTTCTCGTGAAGCGGCGTCACTAGTGGTTACGATCTGCGATCCGGCATAAAAATCTGGAGCAATCTTCTTCAGCTCCGGAATCGAGATGACAATGTCCTCGGCGGCCCGGTTCTGGTCCGTCGGATTCGTAATAGCCAGCTTGATGCACTTAAGATGCGGCTCAGCGGCGGCGCTGAGGGAAAGCAGACATGCCAAAGCTCCGCACCACGTGAGCGCACGGATATTTTTCATAAGAGGCATCCTCGGCGCTCTCGAACTCTGTTCTTCATCTCTGCTACGTCGCCTCCGCCACATCAATTTGTGCCGGCTACACTCCGATTGCCAGGGCGTAGCCGATTCGAGTGCCGACACGATCGATCAGTCGGCCAACAAATAACAAACCCAGCGCATACGCTGCCTGGAAGGCTGTAACAATATATCCATACTGAAGTTCGTTCCAGCCAATTGACTTTTGCAGGAAGGGCGCCAGGATTCCCAAAATCTGGCGGTCCATGTAATTGATGGTGGTTGCAAAGAACAGGAGTGCGCAGATGATCCAGCGGTGATGGCCGATTGGGCCTTCCGCTTGGGTAACTTGAGGGTCGGACGGCACCGGAGCACTAGTCGTTTGATTTCTTCCCGCCGCCGTTTCATCCATTTGTTTGATTGCTCTTGCTCGACTTCTGATTATCTCCCCAACCATCCGCCATCAACGACCAGTACGTGTCCCTGCACGTAGTCACTTGCCGGAGAAGCCAGGAACACGGCAGCCCCGCAGAGATCGTCCGGTTCACCCCATCGTCCCGCGGGAATCCGTTCCAGGATCTGGCGATTCCGCCCCTCATCGTGTCGCAGACTCGCCGTATTATCGGTGCGCATGTATCCTGGTGCGATAGCATTGACGTTGATTCCCTGTCCGGCCCATTCATTGGCAAGCGCCTTGGTAAGCTGGGCTACCGCGCCTTTCGATGCGGCATAAGCTGCAACGTTAATGCCGCCCTGGAAGGCAAGCACGGAGGCGATGTTAATAATCTTCCCGCGCTCTTTCTTCCGCATCCATGATTTTCCCGCGCATTGGCACAGCTTCCAGAGAGAATTCAGATTCACCTGAAGCACAGCCGTCCAATCCTGATCTGAATATTCAATCGCCCGGGATCGGTGAAGCAGGCCTGCGTTATTGACCAGAATATCAATCGGGGCGAACTTCTCGGCGCGTGCGAATAGATCTTGGGCGGCGCCGTCTTGAGAAAGGTCGGACTGCAGTGCGGCCGCGCACCGGCCGATCTGTCTGATCTTTTGGCACGTCGGTTCCGGTGACCGGGAATTTCCATGGCAAACGACGTCGGTGCCGGCTTCGGCCAACGCAACCGCCATCGCAGCACCGAGTCCCGCGGAGGCTCCGGTGACAAGTGCGGTTTTGTTCTTTAACTGGAAGCGGTCAATGATCACCTATTTCCTGCTTGCTTCGAGACCTGAACCGCTCTGGCTGAACTCCGGCTGGACGTTTACAACGCCAAACTGACGATCTTCCTTCTCGCGGTGCGCAGCCATTGCCCATAGGAATCCAATGCGATGTCCCGGCGCTGCGACGTTGGGATGAAATCCGCGTGGCATCAGTACCGCATCGCCGTCACGAACGATCGTCGCCAGTTCTGGTTCCTTTGTGTTGGTGTACAGGAACTGGATGCCGAATGCCGGAGCCGGCATGTAGATATAGACATACATCTCTTCGAGCATGGCCGCGTGCTCGTGCGGCGGCCAACTTGTCCAGTTACCCGGCTCCGAGACCGTTAGCCCGGCCAGAAGACGACCGGCCTGCACATTCTTCCCGATCAGGATGTTCAAATCGCGCGTCGTGGCGGCTCCTCCTGCGACGAAATGGAGTGACTTGTCGTTCTTGATATCCGCGTAGCGCACAACTTGCAGCGGATACTTTCCTTCGACGTCCGCCGAGAATTCAGCAATGTCCGCCGAGGAGCGCGTCTCCAGCCGAATTCTGGAGTCGCGTGGAATGTACATCGAATCCCGGGCGGTGAGACTGAACCGCTGCCCCCCCGCGTCCACAATCACATCTCCACCTAGACAGATCAATGCAGTTTCTTGATCCTCATTCTCGAACTCCCCTTGAGGAGTAGATTTATCGAGGATGATCCGCGCGTAGCACAAGTGTTTCATGGTGCTGTTCTGCGGGGTGATGAAGACCTT